>JBASAV010000234.1:0-8110 GCA_049650785.1 Lewinella sp.
GCTAACCCGTCCGAGGCGTTTACCGGCTACCGCGACCTGGGGGCCACGTACTGGTGGCCGATGCACCACGGCACTTACGACCTGAGCAACGAGCCGGCCTCGGAGCCAATCCTCTGGGCTACCAAGATGATGACCAAACATGGTCTGGGCGACCGCCTGGTGCAGCCGGCGGTGAATGCGCCGTGGTGGTTTGGCTAGTGGTACCTTTGCCGGCCCGCACCCCGTACGCCGTATGCACTTCGATATCATCACCGTAGTCCCCGAACTTTTAGACAGTCCGCTTTCGCATTCCATATTGCGGCGAGCGCAGGATAAAGGCTTACTCACGGTGGAGGTACACGACCTACGACCCTACGGCCTGGGTAAACACAACAGTACGGACGACTACCAATTCGGAGGCGGAGCCGGGATGGTCATGCGCTGTGAACCGCTGGCGGCGCTCATCGACGAGCTACGGGAAAGGCGGACCTACGACGAGATCATCTACCTCACGCCGGACGGCGAGCGCTACGCGCAGGCCAGAGCTAACCGACTAAGCCTGTCCGAGAATCTATTGCTAATCTGCGGTCACTACAAAGGTATCGACGAGCGGATCCGGGAGGAATACGTAACCCTGGAGATCAGTATCGGTGACTACGTTCTTTCGGGCGGAGAACTGGCAGCCGCGGTGCTGGTCGACAGCATCGGCCGCCTCCTGCCGGGCGTGATCGGCGATGAGACCAGCGCGCTCACCGATACCTTCCAGGACGACCTGCTGGCCCCGCCCGTTTACACCCGTCCGGCGGAGTGGCGGGGTAGGGAAGTGCCGGAAGTTTTGCGCAGCGGCAATACCCCGGCCATCGAGGAGTGGCGGCAGGAGCAGGCGGAGGAGCGTACGCGGTTGCGGCGGCCGGATTTGCTAGGGGACGACTAGCTGTCCACCCTATCGGTAATTTCAAATCGCTGAGGGTTATCCGGGTTCACTAATCAAACCCGCGGCCCGCCGTACGGAACGCCAATCTCGGCGTGAACCGGAATCAAATAGGATAGGCCGACCAGTATCGTGGCGTAGCGCCTCAATCATTGTGACCCATACAGCTCGCTGTAAGTGAATTGCTTCTGTCAATGCCGCGTCTCCTATTCAGGATGAACGGGCCGCCGCTACTTTAGCTCTTCTCTCCCTGCTCTCCCCCAATAATCATCCCCGCATTCGGTATCTCACTGATACTGTCTAGGACATGGAGTAACAAAGACACTAGCCAATACATCAAGTGTGAACGACACCGGCCGTGGGGCATCGACAGCGTGAGCGGGCAACGTAACCGGAGGAAGCAATCTGTTTTGAAGCCGGCCCAAAATTGCGGTTGCCTGCTACGTTTGGGGAGCCACTCATCATAAGCGACTTGGTCCACTGACTCCGGCTCCTATCCGATCATTTTTAAAAAATGTAATAACGATGTTCAATCTTAAAATACGAGGGTTCAGGTGTAATGAAGAGACGGACGGTCTGGGATCAGATTCCATTGCCTTTTTTCTGGCAGCATTGCCCCTTACGAAGCACTCGTCCAGAATCAGCGGCTGGACGTACGCTGCCGGTTACCGGGATTATAGACTTCGCTGGGCGGATGATATGGACACGGGAGAGGCTTTTGTATTTCAGTACCCGATGAGCATTAATGAAAGGTCTTCATCTGATTACGATGCGCTCGAAGTCATTATGGTCATGTTAGAAATCGATGGTTCAGCCAGGAACAAAAACCAGGCGCTCCGAATCGAACGAACCATGAGGGACAGAATCGAGCGCGCTTGCCTACCTAACGTCGGCCTGGGATCTTACCCCGAAGGACCATTTGGGGTAGGCTCGTACGATAGGGTGTTAAGACCGAATGGAAGAAACAGTGGGTCTTCATTTGCGGGAGAAGACCTCGTTGCATTGGACCTCTGGCATATCGACCTCGACACCCCGCTGAGCGGATCCATCGACTGGACAAAATACTCCCGGGAACAGCAAACTCCCGAAAGTTCGCTGGCGACATTGCACCGTGCGTATTCCATTGAACGGAACGTTTATAAAAATAGGAGGGGAGATGGTAGCCTTTCAGAGACCCGCTCTTACCGAAGTAATGAGGAGGACTCGCGCTATACCTTCGAAGTAGAATACACGGACGTCTAAGCCGCTGCAAGCACACGGCAGACCAGGTATCTTCGCCAGTTGGCACAATGGGCGCGGGCGGACGGCTGCTGCCCGGCGTGATCGGCTACGTGGCAGGGTAGGGAAGTGCCCGCCATCGAGGAATGGCGGCCGGATTCAGTGGAAGATTGAGGGAACTACACCACTTTCAAAATTTCAATTATTTTTATCGACGCTGGGTAACCTTCCCGCTGTTCCCTATATCAATAGATAGGTACAGCGATCGCTTTGGGCGGGTCGGATTGACAGCGATTCCCACAGTTCTCTATGTATTGCTGGTTTCCGCAGCCATTTGGCTAGAAATGACTGTATCGGGGTAATCAGCCCATTCCACTTTCACCGCTTACATATTATGAATACACAAGCAACACTTTCTCTCACTCTTTTTTGCCTCCTCACGTCCACCTTCGCCAATGCCCAGAGTTACTTCGGCTTGCGCTCGGACAACTACGCTGGTATACACGGAGTCCTGCTCAACCCCGCCGAGTTAGGTAATTCCCGCACGTCGTTTGAGCTCAATCTGGCATCGGCCAGTGTGCTAGTGAGCAACGACTACCTGACCGTGGATCTATCCTCGGACCTGCTGGATGATCCCGAAATATTTTGGGAGGAATCCGTTGTCCGGAATCCGCAGTCAGACAACCGCCTCAACGGTACGGTCGATATCGTCGGTCCTTCGCTGATGTTTCGCGCCGGGAAAAAAGCCGGACTTGCCTTCAGCACGCGTGTTCGTGGCCTCTACCAGGTTAATAACTTCTCGGGCCAGTTACTAGAGGGGGTCCGTAGCAATTTCGATGCATTCGATGCATTTAATTTTGATATGAGCAATCAAACCAGCTTCCTGCATACCTATCTCGAGGCCGGTTTCAGTTACGGTACCGTAATGATCGAAGGGCTGCAAAGCCAATTGAAAATCGGGGGCACCGTCAAGTACCTGCAGGGCCTTGGTGCCAGTTATAGCGCCAGCCAGTCGCTGGTCGGCGATTACGATGGCGACCGGGACCGAGTGAATCTGGACGGCGACTTTTTGTACGGGTCGACTACCAATTACGATTACGAAGAAATTGAGTTTGGTGATCTGACCAGTGGCTTCGGCTTCGACATTGGCGTGGCCTACGAGTGGTGGTCCGAGCGACTCCCTGATTCGCCTTACTTACCCGCTTACCGCTTTAAAGTAGCCGCCTCCATCACGGACATCGGTAGCATCGGCTACGAATCAGCCGAACAGGTCAGCTACCTCGTCAGCGGCTCGTTGCGCGCTGATGAAGTCGAAGGGGAGGGCGTCGAGTATATCCTGGAAGGCAATTACGACGGGGCCGAATCGACCACAACGATCGATGCCGGTCTACCCACCAGCCTGAATCTGATGGCCGATTACCGGGTAACGGGCAAGTTGTACGTCAGTGCGATCCTGAACAAATCGCTTCGGGGTAAGGAAGACCTCAATGTGAGTTCCTTCCCCACGATGGTGGCTATTACCCCCCGCTTCCAGACCAAGGCATTCGGTCTCTACACACCGATCGTTTTCGGGGGACACAGTGGACCCACCATAGGCGCCGGTCTGCGACTTTGGATGCTGACGATCGGATCCGGTAGTTTGCTGACCGATTTGGTGATGGGCGACTCCCCTTACTCTACCGATGTATACGTGGGCGTAAAGCTTCCCTTCTATCGCCGGAGCAAACCCGGTAAGAAGGACCTGGAACGGTTGAAGGAGACCGAGGAGGAAGCAGCAAAACCCGGAAGTATCGAAGAGGGAACGGAAGTCAAGGAGTAGTCTCGAAGCGATCGTGCCCTGCGATAACCGCCATTCAGGAGGACGGAGGCGCGTACTACCACTCATCCATCGGGTCACTGCGTATGGGGCTGGTTGAAAAGATACCCTCCCCTGGACCGGCCTTTTCGAGTAACAACTCTCCGGTCGCGGTAATCATTCAATATGTCGGAACTACCTTCCCCCATCTCGATTTCTGCGAACGGCGAACGCTTACACGTTCACTTTTTTAGTGCCGTTCAGGGCGATCCAAGGGTTCAACTTTCCACGCTTCAACCCTATCTGCAGCGCATGCCCGCCGCGCATCTCGCAGCGGTTGCCCGGGCGACTATCGTAGTCGTGGACAAGCTTCCCGGCGGGCGAGCTACGGGCGGTGGATTCTTTACTTCCTTCCAGAATTGGATGGGCCGGGAAAGGCGAACCGGAGTGCCCGACACCTTTTTTGCATTTCGTCCGAGTAGTCAGATCATCGCGCTCACTCGCCGCGCTTTCGATGATTCCGCGAAGCGTCCTTACACCTTTACCCACGAATCCGCGCACTGTATCCATCGATCCTACGCTATTTACCCACACGGTGCCAGACTAAGTGACTACCAGGGTATCCGCTACGCTCGTAGTAATGCGGTGGAAGAATACGCCGCTGAAACCTACTCGCGGTACATCGTAAACCCCGGACGAATCGCACGACTTGGTGAAATACCCCATGGGCAGACCATGCGAAGTTGCACGCGCAGGCTGATCCAGCAATTGATGACTTCTCCTGCCGGCGGTCACTTCCGGCAAATGAATCAGCGGAGTATTGAATTGGATACGGATACCTCTTCGATGCCCTATGAATACCCGTGGTGAGTAAATGGCATGGTGTAGGGCACCCACGGACGTAGGGTGAAAGGGAATGCTGACGTTAGCCTTTCGCCTCGGTGGGGCATACACCTGGAAAATGTAAAAATTACCCAGCTATGGGGATTAAATCGATAATGGTCAGACCGTATTTTACAGTTTCTGTAGATATAATAAGATCAATATAGGCAGCCGTGCCTATCGATTAATAACGGTAAAATTATTTGCATCATGGACCAAAAATGGATTAAGAATATGATGGCCATCGGCGTATTATCCTACCGCGAACAGGAGCGGTTATGGGATATAGCCAAGCGCTGCACGAAAACAGTAGGCATCCCGACCGCCGGTGCGGGATTTGTACTTGGGTCGGCGGGCTTTGTTCATGGAGCCGTTGCGGGAGCATTGGGCGGACTGTTTTACGGAACGGCCGCCTGCACCCTCCTGAATGTGACAATGAAAAAGCAGTTGAAAAAGCTTGCCGAAGGCGTGGATCCCGAACCTTTTTAGCAGTGGTTTTAAATCAGCATAAAGCATTGCTTGCAGGTGAACGGGGAAAGTTCCGGGGCGCACCCAAAAAAGTACTGCTGCCGGCTTACACAAATCTTTACCGGTTCGTAACGGTGGGAGGGGGCAAGATTTCTACCTACTGGGTCGACCGAAAGATGTATCTCCGTATGTCGCGTATAGCGAATGCTAACAAATCGGTCATGGTGAACTATGCCCGACCGTGGTTAGCCGTGAAGGAATCCTGGTCGGCTATGGATGGGGTGTATCGAATCACCTTACTACGGCCCTGCTACGCGTGGATCGGCCGCGCCAAAAACCAGACCTTATCGGGGTACGACAACGTCAGCTACATGGGAAACGGGGTACAGGTGTATCTGCCGGGTTTACGAAATCTACGCGATTGTGTAGGCTGTTTGGTTTAATCCAAGCTCGAACGAGCACGGCATACTTCAGAAAAGGGCGATATTGCGGGTCGGAGTTAAGCCAAGTGCGTCACTTCTCCCGACAACATCCGCATCAGGTTGGGACAGGTAGAACTCCCGCTGTCTAGCCAGAAGGTTGGTCAGTTAGCTTCACCGTCAGGCCCCCTCACCAAATGCTAAAATCGGTCGGTAAATTAATAAAGTGGGTAGCCGTTGTTGTCGGTTGCGCCGTCATCCTCTACCTGTTACTACTGGTCCCCCGCTACGAAAAGTACCGGAAGAGCAACGTCAGCTACAACCTGGATCTACCTTCCCTGACCGCCTTTGCCTACCCGAACGCCTATGTAGCTGGTGATTCCCTAAAGCTGTTTGTGCACGCCGAGGAAGACTACACGGGCCGGGTCTACCGCGTCGGGGATAATGGATTTGAAGTTCTCCACGAGTTTTCAGGAGAACGAAATCTCCAGAGGGAAACGTACGATTTGAAGTACGGTCACGATTGGAATCTGTCACACGCGATTTCTACCGACAACTGGGAAGGGGGATTTTACATCGTTCAGCTGACTTCCGGTGAGAGAGAGCGCGCAAGCTATTCCGTTCCGATACTTTTACGACACCCCGTAGGTGAGAAGATATTGGTGGTCGCGCCAACCAACACCTGGCAGGCCTACAATCAGTACGGGGGGAAAAGCAATTACCGCGATGATGTCACGCCAGGGGATCTGCGCGCGCTCTTTGATTTACTGGAGAAGGGTGCGCCAGGACTGGTGCCCTTTAATTATCTGCCTACCAAAAGGCCCCTCAATCACCCTTTCGCATTCGCGCCCGTGACGGATAGCCTGTCGGTGTTAAACGGGAAGATCACGTCCGATCTCTACCTGATCGACTACCTGGAAGAGCTGGGCGTTGACTACGGCGTGATCTCCGATACCGAGTTTGCGAAACTCGCCGATGGAGAGCCGCCTAAACTGGTCATCTTCGATAACCATAGCGAGTACTGGTCGTACGAGGGGATGGGCAGATTGAAAAACCTGCTGGAAAACGGAACCAACGTGGCCTTCCTCAGTGGCAATAATATGTACCGCGAAGTAGAAGTAACGGATCAGGGTAGCCTCGTCGTTTTAGAACAGCAAACTCCCCGAGACGCGGTGGAGCCATTGCTAGGCACCTACTATTCCGAATCCGGCTACCAGACCTACGGATCCTTCCGGGTCACGGAAGCCGATAGCTGGGTATTCGATTCGACCGGACTACAAAATGGAGATACCTTCGGTGCCGGCGTGATCAGCGGATTGGAAACGGATAAGCTTGGTCCCTACAGTGAAGGGTTTACTTTGTTGGCTATCGGTACGAATGAGGCCGGCTCCGCACATATGGTCATAAAAGATTTCCCACGGGGAAATTTTCTCTTCAATGCCTCTTCGATTTCTTCGGTGCGGGCTATTCCGGGGGATTCGGCCTGGCGTCGGGTGATTTTGAATTTGATTGAGCGGGGGCGGAATGATCAGAAGCGAGGAAGCTTTTGACGACGACACTACACCCCCTCCCGCCAGCTCAAATATTCGACGTCACCTATAGTCTGGCTATCTCCCCCGTAGATGACCCGCTTGCGGACGGGCTTGCCGACTAATTTGGCCACCTTGTCCAAATTGGTCCGCAACCGATCCCGGTAAGTTGCGGTGGCCTTGATTTCCGTAAGGATCAGCCCCGTTCCGGTTGGTTCGAGGAGGTCGACTTCCAGCTGGTGATTATCGCGGTAATAATAGAGGGGATGCTGGTTTCCGGCGTGGTAGCGGCTTTTGCGCAGATTGGCTACGATGAGGTTTTCGAAAAGGGCTCCGTATTGCTCCGAGGCTTGGACCTGCGCGGCGTCGCCCATTTGTAAAAGATAGGCCGCCAAGCCGGTATCGGTAAAGTAGAGCTTCGGGGATTTAACTAGCCGTTTGCCGAAGTTCTCGAAGTAGGGACCGATGGTGAAGATGATGTAGCTCTCCTCCAGGTAGTGCAGCCACGTTTTGATGGTGGGCACCGACAGCTGCAGTCTTTTAGCGAAGGTGCTGTAGTTCAATGTTTGTCCGACGGAGGCTGCACACAGGGTCATTAAGCGTCTGAAGTCCCCCATATTGGCGCTGCGCACCAGGGGAGTGACGTCCCGCTCGAGATAGGTGCTGACGTAGCTGGGGTAAAAAAAGGAGGAGGGTAGATCGGTTTGGTACAACTCGGGATAGAAACCTCGGGCGATTGCCGCGGGCGGGGTTTCCGGTAGCAGGTCCACTCCATTTAACTCGTCAAAGTCAAGGGGTAAAAGCCGGGCTACGCCGACGCGACCGGCCAGCGATTGCGAAATACGTTCTGAAAGCAGAAAATTCTGGGACCCCGACAGGACGTAGCGAC
>JBASAV010000235.1:0-4654 GCA_049650785.1 Lewinella sp.
AATCACGGTATTCCAATTTGCATAACACTCTTGATTAGATCCTTACGGCGTAAGCTGTAGGGGCCTCACCTGATTGTTCTTTGTCTTAAAATATCCGTGATTTGTCTGACCAGTCTACTACACAGTCTCCCCCTGTTGTTGCATCCATGCCCCGATACTCCGGGCCGTGGGATCGCGACGCAGCCGCTCACCTGCTCCGGCGCACCACGTATGGTCCTCGCATCGACGAGATCAACAAGGCTAAAAAGGACGGCCTCGATAAGACGCTGGATATCGTCCTAGGTAGCTACGAGACCCCCCCACCCCCTCTTAAGTACCGCGATGGTTACGATCCGGCCGTTAAACTAGGTGACACCTGGGTTAATACGCCCTATATCGGCACCAACAAGTACCGGAATTTCTCTTTTCGGTCGTGGTTCTTCAACACCATGCTACTGGAGGAGAAAACGACGATCCGCGATCGGATGGTTTTTTTCTGGATCAATTACTTCGCCATCCACGGCGAGCACGGCGATGCCCGCTCCGTCTACCAGTACATCAAGCTCTACCAGGATTTAGCCCTCGGTAATCTGCGGGACATCCTCGAGCGGATTACCATTGAGCCCCAGATGCTGTCCTGTCTTGACGGCACCCTCAACCACAAGGATAACCCGAACGAAAACTACGCCCGGGAGCTCATGGAGCTCTTCACGGTGGGTAAAGGGGAACTGATTGCCAAGGGGGACTACAGCACCTTTACGGAAAAAGATGTAGTAGCTCTGGCGCGCGCCCTTACCGGCTGGGTCAATCTGGATTTCCGGTACAGCGAAGAGGAAGTTCCCGTTGCCGCTAAGTTCGAAAAGAGCTACCACGATACCGGTGACAAGCAGTTGAGCTATCACTTTGGAAACCAAGTGATTCGCAACTCCGGTGCCGATGAGTACAAGTTAATCATCGACATCCTGCTTAAGAGCCAGAATACATCGCTTCACTTCGTCCGCCGGCTCTACCGCTACTTCGTTGACTACAAGATCACCGACGAAGTTGAGCAGAAGGTCATCCAACCCCTCGCCCGGACGCTGGTCGCTAACAACTACGAGATCAAGCCCGTACTCCGGGAACTCTTCAGCTCCGAGTTCTTCTATGATTCCTCCATCCGGGGCTGTATCATTAAGAATCCGATTGACCTCCTGAATAGCTGCCTGCGTCCTTTCAATGAATACAAGCACCTCGATTGGATCGATTTGAGGTACCGCTACGAAATGGGCGAAAACTACTCGGGTTACTGTCACTCGATGCAGCTTGACTTTCAGCAACCACCGACCATTTCCGGTTGGAAAGCCTACTACGACAGCCCACAATACCATCGGCACTGGATCAGCCCGGCTCTCATGCAGCAGCGCTACTGGATGGTAAAGAAGGTTACCGGCCGCAACTTCCACATCAATAACAACCTACTTCCCCTTGATCTGCATTCCTTTATGCAGACCCTCACCGATCCACATAATGTGAATGAGGTCCTCAAGGAGTTACTCCTAATTTTCATGCCCCGTTCGGTTGACGAACAGCAGTTTTTGAAATTAAAATCCTGGCTTCTTCAGGGATCTTCCGAGATGGTCTGGTCAACAGAAATGACCGGTTATCTGGCCCACCCCAACAAAAGTTCCTACGTGCGCCCCATCGAAGACCGGCTGTATGACTTCTTCGAGAAGTTCTTCGGCATGGCTGAATTTCAACTACAATAAGTAAAGATCTCATGAAAAGAAGAAATTTCCTCCAAGGCGCCGCAGCGCTTACTATCCCCGCACTTATGCCAATCACGGGTGCCCGTGGTGGTGTAAGCCGCTTTACGAATCTCATCGCACCCGACAACGACCGTGTGCTGGTGATCATCCACCTCTTCGGCGGCAACGATGGCCTGAATACGGTCATCCCCATCGATCAGTACGATAACCTTCACTCCGTTCGCAATCGCTTCACGATTGATGAAAGCAAGGTGCTAAAAGTTACCGATAAGGTAGCCCTACACCCCGCCATGGACGACATGCAAACGTTGTTCAAGGAGGATCGCTTGAAAATCATTCAGAGCGTCGGTTACCCGAACCCAGTACGGAGTCACTTCCGGTCCACCGACATCTGGACCTCCGGTTCTTCCTCCGAGGTGTTCGAACCTACTGGCTGGATCGGACGCTACCTGGAAACAGCGTACCCCGGCTTCCCCGTCGGTTACCCCTCTAGTGCGCAGCCCCACCCCCCCGCTATCTCGATTGGCGACAGTTCTCACCCTACGTGTGAAGGAGCTGCCGGAAACCTGGCACAGACCGTACTCGATCCCAACAACACGCAGCAGCTCAATGAGCTGATGAACATGAAGTTGCCAGACGATCGCTACGGTAAGGAACTGGACTTCATCCGTACCACGATGACCCAGACCAACGCCTACAACGAAGTCATCGAGGTAGCAGCTAACCGCGGCAAGAACGCGGTGGAATACAATACCTCCGGCAACGACCTGGCGGGTCAACTCCAGAAAGTAGCCCGTATGATTGCCGGTGGACTACAGACGAAAGTCTACACGGTGTACCTGGGCGGTTTCGACACCCACGCCCAACAGGTCCTCAACGACACCACCAACGGTAAGCACTCTCACCTGCTGCGTTACCTCAGCGACGCCATCGGCGACTTCCAGCGGGATCTTCGCGCTCAGGGACTTGAGGAGCGCGTGATGGGTCTTACCTTCAGCGAATTCGGTCGCCGCATCCGCCCCAACGCAAGTATGGGTACGGACCACGGTGACGCGGGTCCCATGTTCCTCTTCGGAAGCTGTGTCAACGGAGGCGTCCTCGGTAAGAATGTTGAGGTCGATAAGGATGTCAGCCAATCGGACGGTGTACCGATGCAGTTCGATTTCCGGGACGTGTACGGCTCCATATTAGTCGACTGGTTCAACGTCATGACCTCACAGGTTCGCGATCTGCTCCACGAAGACTTCCAGTACATTCCGGTAGCCGATACCTGTAACGACAAAACGAACAGTGCCAGCGCCGGGGAAACCACCGACGACGGCTGGTTCATCGGTCAAGTCTACCCGAACCCCGCTAAGGATGAAGTGCGGGTAACCATTGAAAGCCCGAGGGCCGGCAACATGCGTTACTCCCTCTTCGATGCTCGCGGACGGCTCGTCCTGGTTAATCAGATCAAGGTTTCCGGACGACAGGAACATCTTCTCTTCAACCGCCCCAGCCGTTTACCTGCAGGTACCTACGTACTGCGCATGTCCACCGAGGGTGGAAGCAGCCTGACGCGGAAGATTCTCTTTGATTAATATCTCCGTTGGCGAGAGAAACGATTATATCCATTAAGACAACCACTTGCCAAGTTACTTTTACCAGGGAAGCGAACAGCTTCCCTGGTTTTCTTTTTTATATCACCTTTGCACCCTAAAATCTGTTAATCAAAAATTTCCGGTGATTTTCGCCGCTTAGTTTATATCAAACACCCCAAATGCGCAAAGTCTTAATTACCGGCGCCGCCGGCTTTCTGGGATCTCACCTATCCGATCGCTTCATTGCCGAAGGATTTCACGTGGTGGGCATGGATAACCTGATCACGGGTTCGATGGAAAATATCGCCCACCTCATGCCCCGCAAGGAGTTCGAGTTTTACTACCATGACGTGAGCAAGTTCGTCCACGTCCCCGGAGACCTCGACTACATCCTGCATTTCGCCAGCCCCGCCAGCCCGATCGACTATCTCAAGATGCCGATCCAGACGTTGAAGGTAGGCAGTTTGGGCACGCACAACTTGCTCGGTCTTGCTAAAGCCAAGAACGCCCGGATGCTGATCGCTTCCACCAGCGAAGTCTACGGCGATCCCCTGGAGCACCCCCAACAGGAAACGTACTGGGGCAATGTGAATCCAGTCGGCCCCCGCGGCGTTTACGACGAAGCCAAACGCTTCCAGGAAGCGATGACGATGGCATACCACACCTTTCACGGCGTGGAAACCCGCATCGTCCGCATCTTCAATACTTACGGTCCCCGCATGCGCCTGAATGACGGTCGCGTGCTGCCGGCCTTCTTCAGCCAGGCCATTCGCGGACAGGGCCTTACGGTATTCGGTGACGGTAGCCAGACGCGGTCTTTCTGCTACGTGGACGATCTGGTAGAAGGTATCTACCGCCTGCTTATGAGCGACTACGCTCAGCCGGTCAACATCGGCAACCAGGATGAAACCACCATCATGCAGTTTGCCGAAGAAATCCTGGAACTTGTCGGGAACGATAAGGCCCACCTCGACCGTCGCCCGCTTCCGGTAGATGATCCCAAGGTGCGCCAGCCGGATATCACCCTGGCTAAGAAAATCCTGGAGTGGACCCCTAAAGTCAGCCGCGAGGAAGGCCTGCGCCGTACACTTCCCTACTTCCGGGAGGCCGTAGCCCGCGCCGACGCCGAAAAAAGTTAACCAAATCTGTTCACGGGTAGTTTGCCAGTACTACGGCTCTATTTATTGTTGTACCTGCGCTACGCCGCCCTCATTCTTATAACCCCGATCTTAAGATCATTTTAGCCCTTACACTATGAAAATTGCAGTAGTAGGCACCGGATACGTCGGACTCGTAACCGGAACCTGTTTTGCCGAAACCGGCAACGAAGTTATTTGCGTGGACATCGAC
>JBASAV010000236.1:0-3962 GCA_049650785.1 Lewinella sp.
TCCATCGGGGAAGTAGCCAAAAAGCTCGGCGTCAATACTTCGCTGATCCGGTTTTGGGAAAATGAGTTTGGCCACATCAATCCCAATAAGAACAGCCGGGGCGACCGACGCTTCACCAAGGAAAATATCGCTCAGTTGCAGCAGGTATATCACCTGGTACGGGAGCGGGGATTCACCCTGGAGGGCGCTCGACGGGAAATTGCTAACGCCGACAAGCCAGAAGGGGACAAGCAGCAGATCATTGACCGGCTGACCGAGGTGCGCCGTCGCCTGGTCGCCCTGCGTGATCAGGCCTAAATCGAGTTTCTTACCTCTACTGCGTTGGCTTACTTTCTTTACTACCTGGTTTTCCTGCCGCTCAGCTATTTGCCGTGGCCGGTCATTTATGCGCTGGCCACAGCGCTGGAGTGGCTAAACTGGCACGTCATCGGGTATCGCAAATCCGTGGTTACAGACAACATTCGCCGGTCCTTTCCTGCCTATGGCGACGGGGAAGTCACCCAGCTGGCCCGGAATTACTACGCATTCTTTTTCGACAGTGTAGCCGAGAGTATCAAGCTCTTTAGTATGAGCGAAGGGGCGGCGGTGCGCAGGTGTACAGTCGTCAATCCGGAGATTGTGGACCACCTGCGAGAAGCCGGTCGCAGCTTCATTGCTTATGGGGCTCACTTCAGCAACTGGGAAATAGCGGCCCTGTCCTTTCAACCGCAATTTGCCGGTTTCCAGGTCATGGGTATCTACAGCCCGCTCAAGAATGACGTGCTGGATAAGCTGTTTCGCAAGAACCGCGGCCGTACCGGTACGCAATTGGTTTCCCGGCGGGTAGTACAGGAATACTACGATATGCACGATGGTACGCCGACCGTAGAATTCTTCGTAGCCGATCAATCGCCCAGTAATGTTCTCTGGGAAAAACTACACTGGACTACTTTTCTGGACCGCACGACCGCCTTTCTAGCCGGTCCGGAACGTTTTGCCTTTCGCTACGATCGTCCGGTTTACTACATGAACCTACGCCGGCAGGGCAGGGGGCACTATACCGCCAAACTGATCCCGATCACGGACGATCCCCGGGCGACAGAGCCCGGATTTATTACGGAAGCCTTCGCCCGCCGCCTGGAACACGAAATCCGCAGCAACCCCGCGACCTGGCTCTGGAGTCACCGCCGCTGGAAGCGATCGGTACCGGAGGAGGTAGCTGAGCTGCTGCGGACTCGGGATCATATACCTCCCGAATACGACTGGGAGGAATAGAAAGGAGTTGACGTTGAGCGCCGCCTACGAAGTCACCGTCGTATTCGGACCGGCAGCGATGATGGCCTCATCGGCCTGGTCGGCAAACCCGGAGAAATTATTATGGAAAAGTTGGGCGAGGCGTTGGGCAGCCTTATCGTAGTCTTCCTCGTTACGCCAGGTATCGCGCGGATTTAGCATAGCATTCGGTACATCCGGGCAGCTGGTTGGACGCTGTAGGCCGAAGATCGGGTCCGCCACGTACGGGACGTTGTCGAGTGCGCCGGTGAGTGCAGCCTTGATCATGGAACGGGTAAAGGCCAGTTCGATGCGCGAGCCTTCACCGTAGGCACCGCCGGTCCAGCCGGTGTTGACGAGCCATACGTTGATGGGTTCGCCTTCCTGCTCCGATTCTTTGAGTTTATTCCCCAACATATCCGCGTAATGGGTAGGGTGCAGCGGAATGAAGGGTGCGCCGAAGCAGGCGGAGAAAGTCACCTGTGGCTCGGTGATGCCCGCCTCGGTGCCGGCAATTTTAGCGGTGTAGCCGCTAATGAATTGGTACATCGCCTGCTCGGGCGTAAGCTTGCTGATCGGGGGGAGCACTCCGAAGGCATCGCAGGTGAGGAAGAAGATGTTGCGGGGTAGATCGCCCCGGCTGTTGTACATGATGTTATCGATGTGGTAGATCGGATAACTTACCCGGGTATTCTGGGTGATGCTGTCGTCTTCGTAATCCGGCGTGTGGCCGTCTTCCTTCAGACCGATATTTTCGAGCAGGGCACCGAATTTGATGGCCCGGTAGATCTGTGGCTCCTTCGATTCGCTCAGGTCGATGACTTTGGCGTAGCAGCCTCCTTCCAGGTTGAATACGTTGGCCTGGCTCCAGCCGTGCTCGTCGTCTCCGATCAACCGGCGATCCGGATCGTTACTGAGGGTGGTTTTTCCGGTGCCGGAAAGTCCGAAGAATAAGGCGGTATCACCTTTCGTACCGACGTTGGCCGAGCAGTGCATGCTCAGTACGTTCCGGCGGGTAGGTAGCACGTAGTTCAGGACGGAGAAGATACCTTTCTTGATCTCACCGGTGTAGGCACTGCCACCGATCAGGATCATCTTTTCCGTGAAATTGATAATGCTGAAATTGTCCTGGCGCGTACCGTGCACGCTGGCCTCCGCCGTGACACCCGGGAAGGCGTAGATCGTCCACTCATCGGATATGAGATTCGTGATACGTTCATCGTCCGGCCGCAGGAACATGTTGTAGGCGAACATATTCTGCCACGGGTATTCGGTGAATACGCGGATGTTGATTCGGTATTTACGGCTGGCGCATGCGTAGGCATCACGTACGTATACCTCGTCGAGACCTTTGGCGTAGTCGAGGGTTTTCTCCCGTAAGGACGCGAAGGCCTCGGAGGCGATGGGTTTGTTGATCTTACCCCAGTCGACGGTGTCGCGGGTAATGTCGTCTTCTACGATGTAGCGGTCCTGGGGAGACCGGCCGGTGTACTTACCCGTGTTGATGATGAGGGCACCGGTATCGCTGAGGTGCCCCTGTCCTTTGGTGACGGTATCTTCCACCAGGGCGGCTACCTTAAGGTTTTCGCGCAGATTGTGGTGTTGCATGAAGGCAAAGCTTTGGTTAGGGGTGGTAAGTTACTGTTTGCTGCTCACACCCCCGAAAAAGCGCTGAATCCACCATCGACGGGTACGACGATACCCGTGACGAAGCTGCTAGCATCCGCACACAGGTAGACCAGTGTGGAGATTAATTCATCCGCCTCGCCGAATCGGTTCATAGGCGTATTGGTGATGATGGTCTTTCCGCGCTCGGTCAATGATTCGTCTTCGTTCAGGAGCAGGCGACGGTTCTGTTCCCCGATAAAGAACCCGGGCGCAATCGCGTTGACGCGCACCTTATCCCCGTATTTGCGGGCCATCTCCACCGCCAGCCAGCGGGTGAAGTTGTCGATCCCTGCCTTCGCGGCACTGTAGCCAACGACGCGGGTTATGGCGCGGTCGGCCGCCATGCTGCTGATGTTGATGATGGTACCGCTGCCGTTATCGGTCATCATCTTACCAAAGATCAGGCTGGGGATGACGGTTCCGTCAAGGTTCAGTTTACTAACGCCGGCAAAATCTTCCATCTTAAGGTCAAAGAAGGTTTGCTCCGGACCGATGGTAGCACCCGGGCGATTGCCGCCCGCAGCATTCACTAAGATGTCCAGTTTTTGCCATTTCTGTTTAAGCTCAGCCGCCGCTTCTTTTAAGGAATCGGCGTCGGTTACATCCCCGCGGAGAAGCAGAATCTTGTCTGGATCACCTCCTAATTCTTCCCGGGCACTAGTGAGGTTTTCGGGTTGGCGGCTAAGGAGGGCTACACGTGCCCCAGACTGTAGGAGCCCGCGGGCCATGGCCGTTCCCAGGGCTCCGGTACCTCCGGTCAGTAGGGCGTTTTTTCCACTTAGGTCAAAAAGTTCGGGCATTCGTACGTTAGTAATGTGCGGATTAATAGGTTACTGCTCGCCTGGGTAAGGCTCGATTGTTTGGATGGTCCCATCCTCCAGATGCTTGATTTCGGCCATCTTCACGGAGCGTAAATGGGTGACACCGCCGGAAAGTACGGAATCGTGGTAGAACAGGTAATAGCTGTCACCAACTGAACAGATGGAGTGATGAGACGTCCAGCCGATCACCGGATCCAGGATTCGGCCCCGGTACGTGAACGG
>JBASAV010000237.1:0-13349 GCA_049650785.1 Lewinella sp.
CCATAACGCGGTTTGCCCAAGAGCTTCCCGGGTACGCGGTACATGATCTTTTGCGTTAAGAACGAAGAGATCGAAAAAGAGAAGCAGAGCCACGAAAATGGCAAAGCCAATCCATATGATGGGCATATTGAAATATTGTGCGTCTTATAACAGACTCCTACGAGGTATGTTCCAGCCACCCTGCTGGCGGAGAACCGACATTACCCGTGCCGGGCAAACACCCGTTCCACGTACCACCTATCTTATCTTTGGAGCAATGAGCGGAGGTAGTAGATACTACGGTGCATTCCTACTTTGGCTGTTGCTGATCGTTTCAGCAGCAGCCCAGTCAACGGCGCCGCACAGTGTAGCCCGCGAGTGGAACGAGGTGTACCTGAAGGCCATCCGTAACGACCTTGCCAGACCGGTCGTACATGCCCGTAACCTTTACCACAGTGCCGCGGCCATGTATGACGCCTGGGTACTGATCAACGGCGGCGGTTCGCCTGCACTTATGGGTCGGCTGCGATCCGGCTACCGGATGAGGATCGATACCGATCTGATTCCGGAGTATCCCAATGCGGCATCGGCCTCCGACGAAGCCATCAGTTATGCGGCCTACCGCTTGCTGATCTACCGCTACGGGGACGCCCCGGGTTTCCAGCTCATCCAGCGGGAGGCCAATCAGCTCATGGCCAGGCTGAACTACGATACCTCCGTTGTCTCCAAAGATTACACCACCTCAGGCCCCGCTGCCCTGGGGAACCATATCGCCGCCGAAATAATCGCCTACGGCATGGTAGACGGAGCCAATGAGGAAAATCTCTACGAGAATAATAATTATCCCGACCCCGCCAATCCCCCGCTGGATTTGGAAAATCCATTCAGCATCCTGCAGTTAGCGGATCCAAACCGCTGGCAGCCGCTGGCCTTTGGCGGACAGGTCATCGACCAGTCGGGCAATGTGCTGGAAGGAAACATTCCCGGCTTCCTTGGCGCTACCTGGGGAAACGTAGATCCGTTCGCCATCCCGGAGTCAGCAAAGACGATATCCACACCGGATCAACCCACCCCGGGGGGAAGCCCCGTCTTTCATGATCCCGGCCCGCCGCCCCAGTTCGATCCCACGGACACGGCTGCGCTCAACTTTTATCGGTGGAATTTTGAGATGGTGCTGAAATGGTCGAGTCACCTCGATCCCACCGACGGCGTGATGTGGGACATCTCCCCCGGTGCCCGCGGCAATCTCCCCGCTGCCCTACCCCGCACCCCTGACGAGTATCGTACCTTTTATAAAGAACACGAAGGCGGCCAGCCCGGCACCGGCAGGCAGGTCAATCCAGTCACCGGGGAGCCGTATACCCCCAATATCGTGGCCCGGGGTGATTATACCCGGGTACTCGCGGAGTTTTGGGCCGACGGCCCCGCCTCGGAAACGCCGCCCGGACACTGGTTTACCATCCTCAATGGAGTGATGGACCACTCCCTTTTCGAACGCAAGCTGTTCGGACAGGGCAATGAACTCTCCCCGCTGGAATATGATGTAAAGGCCTACCTGGCCCTGGGAGGGGCCATGCACGATGCGGCCATCACGGCCTGGAGCATAAAGGGTAAATACGACTACGTGCGGCCCATCACGGCGGTGCGCTTTCTCGCCGTGAGTGGCCAGGCCAGCGTGGAGGACCACCGTTTCTATAATCCTAATGGCATTCGGCTCGACCCAGGGTATATCGAGCTCGTGGATAGCTCCAGCGAAGTGGTCAATACGACCCTCGGCATGACTGTAAAGGCCAAAGCGTGGATCGGCAACACCTTCATTGACGATCCGGATCTGGAACAGGCCGGCGTCGACTGGATCAATCCGACGGTCTGGGAACCCTACCAGCGCCCCACCTTCGTTACCCCCAACTTTGCCGGTTACGTCTCCGGGCATTCGACCTTCAGTGCCGCCGCGGCTACGGTTCTCGAGTCCCTGACGGGTACTCCCTATTTCCCGGGGGGCATCGGCGAATTCGTCGCGAAGAAGAACGAATTTTTAGTTTTCGAGGAAGGTCCGAGTGAAGACATCGTGCTCCAGTGGGCTACCTACCAGGACGCCGCCGCCGAAACGAGTCTGAGCCGGATCTGGGGCGGTATCCACCCGCCGGTCGATGACATACCAGGCCGCCGTATCGGCCGGGTTGTAGGCCGGGATGCGGTAGAAGCGGTGCAAAATCTGTTTCAGGGAGGGACCTCTCCCACCGACGAGCCGTTAACCGGTGATCGGTTACTGGCTTTCCCCAATCCGGTCAGGTCCGGCCAGCAGGTGACGATCGAACTCAGCCAGAAGGCCTCCCCTACGGACCGATTAGAGCTGTTTGACAGTATGGGGCGGCTAGTCTCCTCCAAAGAGATTATCGGCACCCAGGTGACGCTGGAAACGGACGGTTTACCGACTGGAATCTTCTTTCTCCGCACGACCTTCGGGAAAGTCGTTGGGAAGCTTTACGTTGCCCGGTAGCCTCTCATTCCCCTTTTTATCAACTGCTCCAATCCGATCTTCCGACACTAAACGGCCCCGTACATCCGAAGATGTACGGGGCCGTTCCATTGGATCTAAAATCAGGCTCAGACCATCAGGCGGATGGGATCTTCCAGCGTAGCTTTCACGTCATTGAGAAACTGAGCGGCGGAGGCTCCGTCCACAACGCGGTGGTCGCTACTCAGCGTGACCTTCATCAGCTTGCCGGGCACGACCTCGCCATCGCGGATAACCGGCTTATCGTTAATACCACCGATGGCTAGGATACACGCGTCGGGTGGGTTGATGATGGCGGTAAATTCCTCGATGCCGAACATGCCGAGATTGGAGATGGTGAAGGTGTTCCCCGTCATCTCGTCCTGGGATAGTTTCTTGTTCTTCGCGCGGCCGGCTAACTCCTTTACCTCGGTGTTGATCTGGCTTAGTGATTTCATATTGGCGTACCGAATAACGGGAACGAGCAAGCCATCGGGGATAGCCACGGCCACGCCGATATTGACATCCTTATTGACCCGGATATGGTCGCCCTGCCAACTGGAGTTGATAGCGGGGTGCTTTGGAAGATTGACGGCGCAGGCCTTCACGACCAGATCGTTGAAGCTGATCTTGACCGGCGCGACTTCGTTGATGCGCTTGCGCATCTCCCAAACCTTACTCATCTCGATCTCCACGGTGACGTAGAAGTGGGGTGCGGTAAATTTCGACTCGCCGAGGCGGCGCGCGATGACTTTACGCATCTGACTGACCGGCGACTGGTCAAAGTTGGCTTCTCCTCCACCGAAGGAAAAGGCCGGAACCTTTTGTTGCGGCTTTTCTACATCTACGTTCGGACTGGGTTGGCCAGCGGGTGTCGGTTGGGGCGTCTGCGGTTGGGCGGCGGGCGCAGTAGCAGAGGATGCCGGGGCCGTTTTGGCCTCTTCAATATCTCGTTTCACAATCCGTCCGTTCTCTCCACTCCCGGTGATAGACGCCAGATCGATACCTTTCTCTTTGGCCATGGCACGGGCAAGCGGACTTGCTTTCAGGCGATCGTCACCACTGTCGTCGTCTTCCGTAGTGGTGCGGCCGGGAGTGGCGGGAGCAGCATTATCGGGAGCGGATTTTGCGGAGCTTTCATCGTCCGAGGAGGAAGACTTGTCCTCCTCTTTGGAATCACCTGCATCCGCCGTACCGTTACCGCCGGCACTCTCTATGGCTTTCTTCCAGTCTTCGCCTTCCTCGCCGATCACGGCAATCACGCCATCGATGGGAACGGCTCCTTCCTTGACGGCAATATGCAGCAGGGTGCCTTCAAAGAAGGAATCCAGCTCCATGGTAGCCTTGTCGGTTTCTACCTCGGCCAGTGTCTGACCGGGCTCTACAGACTCCCCTTCTTCTACGAGCCAGGCAACGATGTTGCCTTCCTCCATTGTATCACTCATCCGCGGCATGCGTATCACCTCAGCCATATACTGTTCTTTTTTGTTTGTTGTCGGGGACCGGCAAATTTGCGGCCAATGTACGGGATAAACAAACTGATTGACCTACCGATTGTTTTTTTCCTATCATCCCCAATTCTTCGCTCGCCTCTCCTTAGCTCATGCAATTCTCTTCCCGCCTTATAGAAGACGCTGTTAACGCTTTCGCCTCCCTACCGGGAATCGGCAAGAAAACGGCGCTCCGCTTAGTCCTGGACCTGGTCCAGCGACCCACGGAAGACAGCGTCCAGCTGGCGCGCTCCATAGCCGGGATGCGGGAAAACATCCAGCATTGCATCACCTGCGGGAATTTGAGCGACCAGAATGTCTGCGCTATCTGTCGTGACCAGCGGCGGGACAAGTCCATCATCTGTGTGGTAGAGAGTATACGGGATGTTATGGCTATCGAGGATACGCAGCAGTACCGGGGACTTTACCACGTACTCGGCGGCGTCATCAGCCCCATCGAAGGCATCGGCCCCGCGGACCTGAATATCGACTCGCTGATCAGCCGGGCCAGAACACCGGAGGTGGAAGAAGTCATCATGGCGATCAGCCCCACGATTGAAGGCGACACCACCATTTTCTACCTGAACAAGCAATTGGCCGACACCGACATTCAGGTTAGCAGCATTGCGCGTGGGGTCAGCTTTGGCGGCGAGCTGGAATACGCGGACGAGGTCACCTTAGGTCGAAGTATCGTAGCGCGGCGGAAGCTCTAGCTGCGGCGGCAGGAATGGACGGGCGTCACCGCCCCCTTTAATGATTTCTCTAACGATGGTGGAGCTGATGTGGCTATAGGCGGGTTGGCTGATTAGAAAGATGGTTTCCAATCCCTCCCCCACTATTTCATTTAACTGTGAAATGGTCTTTTCGTAATCGAAGTCACTGGCGTTGCGTAGCCCTCGAAGCAAATACTTTGCGCCAATCTTTCGGCAGTAGTGGGCGGTGAGCCCCTCGAAGCTATCCACGGAGATGCGTTCATCTTTGCCAAACACTTCCCGTAACCATTCCATGCGCTGTTCCAGGTCGAATAGATAGCTCTTCTGACTGTTGACGCCTACCGCCACTACCACCCGGTCGAACAGGGGTACGGCCCGTTTGACGAGTTCGACGTGCCCTACGGTTATGGGATCGAAGGATCCGGGGAAGACGGCAGTTTTCATTGGCTCAATTTACTATTTTCAGCATGGGCACGATATCGACCCCAGGCAAAGCAGTATTTCGTTACCGTATCCAAATACATGTGTTGCCAGACGTAACCGGGTTTTAGCATCCAACGGGCCACGTTGAAAGGCAGGCTTCGGATGGTAATGAGGAGTAGCTGATACAAAAATCCGACAGTCGTTCGTCCGGGTTCCTCCGGATTGATCCGGTGATGACTCCGACCCTGTGCGTGTGCCATGGCTAACCTGGATCGCATAGTATACTTGTAAGGCTGCACCATGTGCTCGATCCAAATATCGGGATCATAGAGTACGCATTCGTCCAGTTCGCGAATACGATCCTGCAAAAAATCTTCTTCCCCGTATCCAATTTTCATCCCACTCATACCTAGATCTGCCTCAAATCCACCCGCCCCGACTACAGCATCTCTACGAACGGCCAACACGCAACCGGACAGATACTTTCCCTGGTCTAGCTCGATGGCAACCTCGGAATCAGACGCACGTTTTGGTTCGGCATAATATTTCAGCAGCCAAGTCGGAGGTGGGTTACGGAACCAATGCCGGTAGGGGCCACCCACCACCGCGCACCTGGTGTTCTGAAGTCGATGTGCGAAACGCTCCAGAAGGCCGGTCGGGGCACGGATGTCATCGTCGAGAAAGATGACCCATGGCGTGCTGGATTCGGCTATCCCTCGGTTGCGCGCATGACTCAGCCCCGTTCGCTCCTCCATTACGTAACGAGCCCCATAGCGGTTAGCTACCTCCCTGGTGGATGGTCTGCCGGCGTTATCGACAATCAACAACTCCCAGCTTTCCTCGGAAATAGTCTGCTCGACCAACGACTTGAGTGTAATTTCCAGCAATTCCTCCCGGCGATAGGTGCAGATAATTACAGTAAATTGCATTTCCATTTCAACGATTGGCTACTGGAAGTTTCTATTATAATACCCGCATACAACGCCGCGAAGTTTATCGGTCGCGCACTAAACGCTGCCGTGGCGTCTGCCAGGCAAGTTAACGGCCGGGTTGAAATTTTAGCAATTGATAATAATTCCGCAGATGACACGCTGAGTCAGCTTCACGGTATAGCTGAACGCCACCCCGGGCTAATCAAGGTGCAATCCTGTATAAAGCCCGGTGCTTGTGCCGCCAGGAACCAAGGTCTCCGTAGCAGCTCGGGAAAGTGGATCCAATATCTTGATGCCGATGATACGATTCACCCGGATAAAATTGCCCATCAGCTCGCTGTTTCCAGAGAGGCGAGTTGGGTAGTCGGAGGCTACCGACACTGTTTTGCCGATGGCGAGATTGAAGATGTGCTCCCGAGTGCGAATCTGTGGAAAGGGCTGTATCACGGATTTCAGACCGGTCATACCATCTCCAATCTTATTCAAAGATCCACCTTAGAAAAAGTGGGTGGGTGGAATGAAGATTTGGCAAGTAACCAGGACCCCGAGCTGCACTTCCGCTTATTGAAGGCCAGTACTCCTTACGTATTGGACAACCAGGTCTACAGTTATTATTATCACGATGACCGGCCCGAGCGCATCATCAACACCTTGCCCGGTAAGCGTTACGCCTCACGCCTGAGGATGTTGATGGAGGCTAATGATTACCTAAAGAAGGAGCGCCCTGCTATCTGGGAACTCGATAGAGCCTATTTCCTGGGAGCCACCCTGGTAGTGCTTAGGCAGCTAGCAACCTACGACCTTGCCGCTGCCGAACGAGCCTACGATCAATTTTTAACGGGGAGTTACTCAGAAGACAACTTGCCCAGATTAGAATTGGTGAGCCAATACACCCGCCTCTACCCCTACCTGGGCTTCCGCAACCTCGAACGTCTACGCCTGGCCCTGGCCGGCGTAATTCCCCAAGAGCTCAAACGAATTCTAAAATCCTGAAACCATACCTTCACCCCTTCACCCCTTCACCCCTTCCAAATGTCAGGCAATACCCACGGCTCCCTCTTCCGCATTACTACCTTCGGTGAAAGCCACGGCGTAGGTCTGGGGGTTACCATCGACGGTTGCCCCGCCGGTCTGCCGCTGGACGTTGACGCCATTCAACGGGAAATGGCCCGCCGGCGTCCCGGACAAAGCAAAATAGTTACCCAAAGGAAGGAAGGTGATTCGGTCGAGATTTTGTCCGGCACCTTTGAGGGCATGACAACGGGTACGCCGATCGGCATGGTCATCTATAATCAGGACCAGCGGAGCAAGGACTACAGTCACATTCACGATAAATATCGCCCCAGCCACGCGGACTATACGTTTTCGGCCAAGTACGGAAACCGCGATTACCGGGGTGGCGGGCGATCATCGGCCAGAGAAACGGCCGCCCGGGTAGCCGCCGGTGCGGTGGCCCGACAGCTGCTGAGTACCATGGGCATCACTATCCGCAGCTACGTCGATCAGGTAGGCCACATCCAAACGGGCAAAGGACATGACGAACTTGATCTCACACTCATCGATTCCAATGATGTGCGCTGCCCCGACCCACAGGCAGCCGCCACTATGGAAAAGAAAATTCTCGAAGTCCGCAAGGACGGCGATACCATCGGCGGAATTGTAAAGTGCGTCATCGAGGGGGTACCCGCCGGTTGGGGAGAGCCTGTTTTTGATAAACTCCACGCCGACCTGGGCAAAGCGATCCTCAGTATCAATGCTTGCAAGGGCTTTGAGTACGGCAGCGGTTTTTCCGGCGTGACCCTGCGCGGCAGCGAACACAACGATGCCTTCTACACCGACGAAAGCGGCCGGACGCGTACGCGAACCAACCGGAGTGGGGGTATTCAGGGGGGTATTTCAAACGGGGAGGACATTTATTTCCGTGCCGCCTTCAAACCGGTAGCCACTATCGTCTCCGATCAGGATAGCGTCAATGAAGCCGGGGAGTCCGTTACCGTTACGGGAAAAGGCCGGCACGACCCGTGCGTTTTGCCCCGGGCCGTCCCCATAGTCGATGCAATGGCTGCGTTGGTGCTTGCCGACCATTGTCTGCGGGCACGAACCAACCAGCTATAAGTCTCATCAACTAGGCGGTGGAAGCTTCCACCCGTATCCCAACCAGTCCTCCAGTCGGTCGACGTCAGAAAGAGCCGGTAAAGTCGCAGCGGACAGGCCCTGTTTTGTGGCTCGCCGCATGGTTTCTTCTAATACCGAATCGACACTCCATGTCATTTCGGTGAAAAGGGATGGATGTGCGTGCCGCATACCGAGTAAATAGTAACCACCGTCGGTAGCCGGTCCAACAACGAGCTCATGGGTCACCAGTTCCTCGTACGCTTGGGTAAGCAGATCGGTGGTGATGCCCGGACAATCACTACCAACAATTATTATCCGATCGTGGCCCCGGGCAAAGGCATGATCGAAAGCGGCTGCCATTCGCTCGCCTAATCCTTCCCCCACCTGGACCAGCTTGATAAATTTTCCGTTGGGCCACTGATCTTTGGCATCCACAAACTCGGAGTAGTGCAGGTACCGGGTAGTGTGCGCTAAACCCAGCGCCTGGTCGCGCGTGTGCTGCATTAACAGATCGTACATGGCCAGCGCCTGGTCATTACCTACATCCTCAGCGAGCCGCGTCTTCGTTTTGCCGGGTATGGGGTTTTTGACCATTATAATCAGGGCGGGTCGCTGCATGCGGGAAAGATAAGAGGTTTCTGACGTTGCAAACCATAGGCCACAGCCCTGGTTATAACAACCCCTATTAATACAATCATGATACAAGCGAGCTGGAATGGGCAGGTGTTGGCCCAGAGCGAATCAACCGAATTGGTCGAAGGCAACCATTACTTTCCCGCGGAAAGTTTGAACCGGGATTATTTTTCGGACAGCGAGACGACCACCCACTGCGGCTGGAAGGGCGACTGCCACTACTACAACGTTACGGTAGATGGCCAACCGAATCCGGATGCTGCCTGGTACTACCCCAAACCCTACTCCCGCGCCGAACACATTAAGGGGCACGTCGCGTTTTGGAAAGGGGTGAAGGTGGAAAAAATTTAGACCAACCGACGTGACAATATCCGTACCGGCAACCACGGCAATTCAACAACACTATGCTCGCGTTCGGCAGCAGTCCATACATCTGTGCGACCCGCTGCAAGCGGAGGATTTTACCGTGCAGCCCACCGAAGATGTCAGCCCCCCAAAGTGGCATCTGGGTCATTCAACCTGGTTCTTCGAAAATTTTCTGCTGGCACCGCACCTCCCGGATTACAAATGCTTTGACGAACGTTTAAATTGGTTCTTCAATAGTTACTACGAAAGCCAGGGGCCCCGAATTCTACGCAGTGATCGGGGAAATATGACCCGCCCGGCCCTGGAAGTCATCCTCGATTATCGGGAGTATGTGGACCGCGCCATGACCAGACTGCTCGAGAGGGACATACCGGAAGTGACTACACTCACCGAGCTGGGTCTCCACCACGAGCAGCAGCATCAGGAGTTGTTGCTGTGTGACATCAAATACATCCTCGGAAGCAATCCGCTCTATCCCACTTACCGCAGTGAACCGGTAGCGCCCACGGCAACCGTTCCCCACCGGTTCATACCGATTCACGAAGGTCGGTATACCATCGGTCATGCAGGGGAGGGCTTTTGTTGGGACAATGAGCTCAGCCGCCACGACGTCCTACTTCAGGATTTTGGCATCGGCTCCCGACTGATTACCAACGGGGAATATCTGGCATTCATGGAGGACGACGGTTACGACCGCTTCGAACTCTGGCAGATGGAAGGAATTACCTGGGCCAGGGATCTGGAAGTTAAAGCTCCACTATACTGGTACAGTGAAGGGAACGAATGGAAGCATTACACCCTCGACCGGGGCTTAACGCCCATTGATCCCGCTCTTCCCGTCACACACATAAGTTGGTACGAGGCGGATGCCTATGCCCGCTGGGCTGGCGCCCGACTGGCCACCGAGTTCGAATGGGAAATTGCCTGCCGACAGCTTCAGCCGGAGATCCCCCACTCCGGTAATTGGGTGGATCGGGAGGACTATCATCCTACCGCCGCCGTGAGTCAGGAGGACAACCAATTGATGGGTCATTGCTGGGAGTGGACGAACTCTGCTTATCTTCCCTACCCTCGCTATCCACGCCCGGAAGGCGCATTGGGTGAATACAACGGAAAATTCATGATCAACCAAATGGTGCTGCGGGGCGGCAGTTGCGCTACACCCAGAACCCACATCCGGCCGACGTACCGCAATTTCTTTCAGGCCGACAAACGGTGGCAATTCACCGGTATTCGATTAGCAAACGATTTAACATGACGATCTCCCCTACTTCTCCTACCCTCAGCACCTTTGCAGAAGACGTTGTCAGCGGACTAGCCAGCGATCGGCCCCGTCTCAGTAGCAAGTGGTTCTACGATGAACGCGGCAGCAAGCTGTTCCAGTCCATCATGCGGACCGATGAATACTACCTGACCAACGCCGAGGAAGAAATTTACCGGACTTGCGGCAGGGAACTGCTGAATCAGGTCAACGCCAAACCCTTCGACCTCATTGAGCTAGGAGCAGGCGATGGTACCAAGACCCAGTATCTCATCGAAACCTTCCTAGCCCATCAGGCGCGTTTCGCTTACCGACCGATCGATCTTAACGGTAGCGCCCTAAAGGAATTAAGTGCATTAATCAATGTGCGGTGGCCCAAGCTGGATTTTGAACCTATTCAGGCCGACTACTTCGAAGCCCTGAACAGACTCGGCAATTCCTCCGGTAGCCGGCAGCGGCTGTTGCTCTGTCCCGGCGCCAATATTGGCAACTTTACACCAGGGGAAGCGGTGGAGATCCTCAAGAAACTTCGTTCGTTTCTTTCTCCCGGTGATATGCTACTCACGGGATTTGATCTCAAGAAGGACCCGGCCGTGGTACTGGCAGCCTACAACGACGCGCAGGGATACACGGCCTCGTTCAACCTGAACTTACTGGAACGGATCAACCGGGAGTTGAAGGGCAACTTTGCATTGGAGTGCTGGCGCCACTGGGAAACCTACGATCCAGCCACCGGTGCGGCCAAAAGTTTCCTGATCCCTATTGACGATCAATCCGTTCGTATTGGGGTAGCCGGCCGCAACTTCAATTTCCGCGCCTGGCAGCCAGTCGAAGTAGAAATAAGTCAAAAGTATAATTTGCGGGAAGTGGAAGGAATGGCTGATGCGGCGGGCTTCGAATTCGTCCAGCATTTCCAGGATAGCCAGCAGTATTTTACAGATAGCCTATGGCGGGTACCCAGCCGCTGATCCACCACTTCAGCTTCAAAATGTCCAAAGCTTTAAGGTTACCGCTCTGAAGTACGTAATTGCTTAAAGCCTCTTCCGGCATGTACTCGGACATGGCGGAGACCTTGGGATACCGATCAGCGAAAGTGGTGAGACGGGTTCTTACGGTGGGATACTGTTTGCGCAATAAGCGCAGATTTTCCACCGCCTGTTTCTCCTTTGCCAGAAACTCGCGGCTTTTCATCAAACCGAGATGAACAACGGCGTTATCGATGTACTCGATGTTAATTTTGGCCGGCACTAGCAATTGTCCCCACAGTGTGTCCGAATGGCCGTGCGCCTCGGATTCCGGGAATGGATGAGCTAACATAATATCTTTCCTGACGAGGAAATTGTTACTCTGAAAGTAGCGATTGCGGCGGCGCGCAGGGGCAGAGGCCTCTTTCCGCCGGCCATAATGCCAGTGGAGAAACAACTCGGGATCTTGGGGCCGCTTATCGTTGTATTTGGTCCCCCCCACCATCACGACCGCCGGTAGGCGATCGGCATAATTAGCTAGATAATCAGTATCCGGCCAACAATCCCCGTCCAGCACAATCAGGTATTCTCCCTGGGCTTCGAGAGCCATTCTGTTTAGAACGACTTCTTTAATAACGGAAGGGTGTTGCTGTACGTACCGCGTTCCGGCAATTTGACCGACTGCCTCATTTTGCTGCAGGCAGTTTTCCTTAGAGGAGTCAAATACCAGTATCTCTACACCCATATCTATGCCGGATGCCTGTCTACGCAACTCCTTTACCAGAGGTAGAACATTGTAATCGAATACCGGTATGCATACACTTAACATATCAGTAATTGTAATATGGGGCTAGTCCAATGCTTCTAAACCAAAAGAGTATCCTTGGGTTCGGGGGGTGTTTTTCGTACACGGGAATTAAACGCGCTATACCTGCCGTAATTCTGCGTTAAAACGGTTATAATAGTTTTCGGCTTCTGTTCCTGCCTCGTGCAAAAACCGCAGCGGATAGCCATTCGCAAGTCGGTAGCCATCCTCGATCACCGCGGCCATCTGTTCGTAGTTAAATGAATCCAAACCAGTAGCACGCCGCAGGCCCGGCAAGCCACCATAGTTGTATCCGCTGAATGTACGTTGTGCCGCTAGTGCGCGGGGAATATAAAGTGCGCCCCGATGTACATACTGCCATACGTGCATGACCTCATGTACCAGAACGGGAGGGGACAATTTCCCCCAACTGTTAATCGTGAAAAAACTTACGTAAGCAATTCCGTGGCGCCGCGGACCAATGTGTGCCCGTTCATGCAGTCGGATGCGGTGGTAAGGTATGGATTCCCCGAAAACAGGATACAGCAGATCGACCTCTTCCGGATTCAATGGCCGCACGCCGGAACACAGGGAGTTGGAAACCTTCTCGTACGCATCGAAAATCGACATCACCTCACCTAATTGAAAAAGTCGGTCCAGCCATCGCGTACTGACGACCGAGGGCGGCAGCGGAGAATGCAGGCGACGCCAGCGTAGGCGCAATCGGGCGAGCGGAGAGAAGTCCATTACATAAAATCGGGTTGCAAAGCTAATGCCTGCAACCCGCAACTAAACTTCGTAATCAAAACTAAGGCTGTAGGGGCAGGATTCGAACCTGCACGGGGCGGTTAGCCACATTTCATTGCTCCGAAGAGCACTACTCACGCGGAGCACTGAATGGTGGTTTGTACCGATCTCCCCACCCGCGAGACAAGCGGGCATGGCTGCCAATTTCATCACCCTACACGATATTAGGTGTTTACCATTTATGCAAACTCCAAAAAGTGGCTGTAAGGGCAGGAGTCGAACCTGCACGGGGCGGTTAGCCAACATTCATGGCTCCGGGGAGCCGCGCTCGCGCGGAGCGGTGAATCGTGGTTTGTTCCGGCTTCCCCACCCGCGAGACAAGCGGGCATGGCTGCCAATTTCATCACCCTACAAGGGTTAATC
>JBASAV010000238.1:0-3387 GCA_049650785.1 Lewinella sp.
TTCTTTTTCTTAGGCATAGTAAAGAGTGTCAGTCAATGAATAATGTAGACACACTTTTCTGAACAGTCTCGCCCACCGACTGACCATGCTGTTAGACTGTTCTGATTTATGTATTTAGCTCCAGACCGCCAGCAGCGCATCAAGACGCAAGCGCCAGCCAAATCAAAAATCACACACCCCAAATCAAGAATCTCCAATCCACCGACCCACCACGCCATTCTAATATGTACACCCAGCTCCAAGCAAACAGCAGCGCATTCGAACGTCAGCGCTAGCCAAATCACCAATCAAAAGTCTAAAATCACAAATCACAAATCCTCCCCCCTAAACCGCCACAATCTTATCCAAACTAAGGGCCTCTTCCCCGTCAAAGCGATAGGCCACTAACTGCCCATCCCGGGCCACACTGTAATCGAGGCAGCAGACATTGTGGCGGAACAGCAGCGGCGTACCCCGCAGCCAGTAATGACCGAAGAAAACGTGCTTCTCGGTCACGCCGTAGTAGTCCGTGTCCTCGCCGGTGTAGAGCAGGCTTTCGAGTTCCGGATCGGTGCCGTGTACACTGAGCTCGGCGTAGGTAGCGCCGCGGGGGTCTTTCCACCACTTGTGACGTAGCGCGCCGCGCGGGTTGCCGTCTTTGTCGAGAAAGTACTTTCCTTCGGGCAAATCAAATTCGGGGCCCTTCAGCACGCGATCGATGGCACGGGCGAGGGGCGTTTCCAACGCTTCCAGTTCCTGAGGGACGGGGTCGGGCAGCCGGTCGTCGGTCAGTCCTTCGCGGAGGCGACCGATGCTCAACGGGTTCCAGCAAGCGTGTACAGCCCGAAATTTTTCGCCTTCGTAGTAAAGGGGTAGGGTACGGAACCACCGGATGTATTCATCGTATTCGGCCTGCCGGTCACGGAACTGCTCCAGGGTCGTGCCGTGCTGCCGCCAGTTCTTTTCGGAGTGCGGACGCAGGTACCCCTCGCCGTCGGCCAGCGGCGTGTTATAGAGGATGGCGTTGTATTCGTGGTTGCCCATCACGGCAAGGGCCGCATCCCGTTCGACCATATCGCGTACGATGCGCAGCACCTTCGGGCTGTCCGGACCCCGGTCAATGAAGTCTCCGATGAAAAAGGCCCGGCGCGAAGGGTGGCGGTAGCTGTCGCCTTCGGGGCGGTAGTCCAGGCGGCGCAGCAATCGCTCCAGCTCGTCAGCGTGGCCGTGTATGTCTCCAATGAAATCGTAGTGCATGAAGTCGGGTTACCATTTTTTTTGCGGCGGAGCGCAGGAGAAAAGATGAACAAGGTGGGGAATTGCGTATTACCAAAGCGATTGACCACTAATCCGTTCGCCCATGGCCCCAAAGAAATCCATTTCCACCCGTCGCCGGTTCCTGCGCCAGTCCGCCGCCGCTTCGGGACTCCTATTCGTTCCGGGGCTGATCGGCTGCTCGTCCGGCAATAGTAAGGCTTCCAGTGAAAGCCCCGATCCTGCGCCCCGGCGCCCTGATCAGACCGGTAAGCTCGGTATCGCTATCCTCGGGCTGGGCGGCTACGCTTCCGGTCAGATTGCCCCCGCGCTGGAACTGACCGAGCACTGCGAGCTCCGCGGCCTCATCACCGGCAGCCCCGACAAACTTCCCGAGTGGCAGAGCAAGTACGGGATCAAGGAAGAAAACAGCTACACCTACGATACGATGGACGAGATCGCCGACAACGATGAGATCGATGTCATCTACGTGATCACGCCCACGGCTACGCACCGCGATTTTACCGTACGGGCCGCCAGGACCGGTAAGCACGTGTGGTGCGAGAAGCCCATGGCCATGGACGTCGAGGAATGCCAGGCCATGATCGATGCCTGTAACGAAAACGGGGTGCGCCTTGCCATCGGCTACCGGATGATGCACGAGCCCAATACCCGCGATCTGATCCAGCTGACCAAGGAGAACGCCTACGGAGCCGTCACCGGAGCGCACAGCTACGCCGGCTACGGCGGATCGCCACCCGCTACGGACTACTGGCGCGGACAGCGTGACATGGGTGGCGGAGCGCTCTACGATATGGGTGTCTATTCCGTAAACGGACTCCGCTACGGTACCCAGATGGCCCCCGAGGCCGTCGTGAAAGCGACCCAGACCCGGCAGGACCACGATAATGCCGTCGACCTTACGACCGAGTACACGCTCCGCTATCCAGGTGGCGTGATCGCCGAAGGAAAAACCAGCGTGGTCACCAACTACAACGAGCTACACATCGAAGCCGAAGAAGGCTGGTACGAGATGAAACCCATGCAACCCTATACGGGCGTCAAAGGGGAGACCAGCGACGGTAAAACGCTGGGCCCACCTGTACCGAATCAGCAGTCCCTCCAAATGGACGACGATGCGCTAGCGATTATGAACGATACCGAATTCATCGCCCCCGGAGAACTGGGTTTGAAAGACATTGCCGTGATTCGGGCCATTATCGAGAGTGCCGAGTCCGGGCAGGAAGTAGCTATTCAACACCAGGGCTAACCCGACGGCTACGTAGCGTATTAGGGGTAGTATTATCTAAAACCCGGGGGGTGAAGATCGGGAGAACGGGAGCGAACCAAGGGGAGTGGGGCGGCTGAATCGTAAATCGTACTTTGCCGGTCCAAAACTGTAAGTCTATGTTTCCCACCTGGCGCTGGTATGGCCCGAAAGATCCCATAACTATTGATGAAGTTGCTGCCCTCGACATTCGCGGGGTGGTCACGGCCCTGCACCACGTAGAAAACGGGGCGGTCTGGAGCCGGGAGGAAATCCGGCAGCGGAAGACAGAGCTGAAGGATATGGACTGGTCGGTCGTGGAGAGCGTACCGGTACACGAAGCCATCAAGCAGAATACGGAGGCGGCGCCCAAGCTGCTGGAGAACTACCGGCAGTCGCTGCGTAACCTGGCCGCCGAGGGTATCACGACGGTATGCTACAACTTTATGCCGGTCCTCGACTGGACGCGCACCCGCCTGTTGGTGCCGGTACCGGGAGGGACCACGGTCGCCCTGCGCGGGTTGGATCTGCTGGCTTTTGATCTGTTCATCCTCAACCGCGCGCACGCCGCCGAGGATTACCCTGCCGAACTGGTGGAACTGGCGACCGATCACTTCGAAGACATGACCGCCGCCGACAAGCAGGAGGTCACCGATAATATGCTCAAGGGGCTGCCCGGATCGGAGGAAAGCTTCGAGCTGGCGACATTCAAGGAGGCCATCGAACCGTACCGACACATTAGTTCGATGGAATTTAAAGAGAACCTCCGGCGGTTTCTGGAAGCGATCGTACCGACCGCCGCGCAGGAGGGCATCAAACTAACGGTGCACCCCGACGATCCCCCCTGGCCGGTGGTGGGCTTACCGCGTATCGTTTCTACCCGTGAC
>JBASAV010000239.1:0-1748 GCA_049650785.1 Lewinella sp.
GGACAGACCTTGATTTCGGCCGGTCTGGTAAAGGGTAGGACGATGACCGGATTCAAGTCCGTGCGTCCCGACCTGGCCAATGCCGGAGCCAATGTAAAGGACGAAGAAGTAGTGGTGGATGGAAACCTGATCTCCAGCCGTAATCCGGATGATATCCCCGCCTTCAATAAAAAATTCATTGAAGTCTTGTCGAAGACGGGTGTTGGCGTGAGCTAATCACTTCCTTCAAGCCACCGACCGCCAAAAGGGTTGGAGCGTGCATCTGTCAGCTATCTCGCGTAGCCGGCGCACGCTCCAACCCTTTTTAATTTATAACCATGCAATATACTTTCAGTGGCACCACGGTGCTATTGGGGCTGGTCGGTGCATGCCTGCTAACTGCGGTCAGCGTCTACCTTCTCCGCCTATACCTTAGCCATCGAGGTCGGTCGACGACTACCATGGGCAAAAGCCCGGATATCTTCTCGTTGGCACCAGTTGTACATCGGTACGCGCTTAGCGCATCTATCTTCGCCGTGTTTCTGAGTCTCAACTGGACGGAATACAGCCCGGATCCGGTTTACGCACCGGTATTCGCTATCGACGGAGAGATCGACAAGGACATTCCCATTACGTACCGGAAGCCCCCACCACCTCCTGCTCCACCGCCACCGCCCCCACCGGTCATCGAAGCGGTTCCGGACGATCAGGCATCTACAGTCGACCACGTCGATCAGTCTATTACGGAAGAGGACGGCTTTGTACCGGAGGAACCTCCTGTGTTTCGGGCTACCAAAGTTACCCCGCCTCCTCCTCCTATGCCGCCGCCCCCGAAGGAAGATCCAAACATCATCCGCATCATGGCCGATCATATGCCGGTATTCGGAAAAACGTGCCTTGATTTAAGCGGCGACGAGCGCAAGTCTTGCTCCGACCGTGAACTGATGCAGTTTATTGCCGGCCAGATCAGGTACCCCGCTACGGCCCGCGAGAACGGTATCGAAGGAACGGTCTATGTGCGGTTTGTGGTAGAGAAAGATGGAACCGTTTCCGCGGTGGAGGCGCTCCGGAAAGTACCGGGCGGGTGCACCGAGGAAGCGCTGCGCGCTGTTCAGCAGATAAACGAGAAGACGGAAGGTTTTCGGCCAGGTTTACAGGCCGGCCAACCGGTACGGGTCATGTTTAACATGCCGATCAAGTTCCAACTGGATCGCTAAACGTGCTTTGATACCAAATTAGAAAGGGCGCTACTTGAGGTGGCCCTTTATTTTTTTTTAAAAGCAAAATGGCCCTCTAAAATGGAGAGCCCTTTGTCCCGTACGCTTACGGGAGGACTCGAACCCGCATTAAGTGGTTGCGTGAAAGACGGCTTTGATTGAGTTTAGAGCTTTGTTTTACCTGGGCCGTTTTCAATCAGCCACTGGATGTACTTCGAACTTCTTTTTCGCTTGATGAATATTTCCCGCTTTCGTGCATCAGTGTCAGAACTGTATTCCTCTATGTAGACTAGGCTCCATGGACCTTTTCCTTTTGTCCATTTACCCTCGTTCTGCTGGTGTTGACAAATTCGGCGTTCTATAGACTTCGTGTAACCAACGTAGTAGCGGTCTACTGTGCTACTGTAAAGAATGTATACATGAGAGAAAGTCAAGACTAAAAACTTTTAATCTATCACGGCAGAATTGACCCGCAAAAGTAAGAGGCAAACGTTGTATGGGATTACTAAAGGCATAAAGCTAGTCCCACCAACAGGCGGGACTATTTCTATA
>JBASAV010000240.1:0-3313 GCA_049650785.1 Lewinella sp.
TCATTTCCTTCGACGCCGATCAGGAAATGAGCGACAACATGACGCTGGAGGAATTCCGGCGGACGACCGGCTTTCACGTTGGTGCCACTTTTGCCCTTGCCTTTACCGATTTAGTTGGTGTCAAGGCGGACCTGATGTACAGCCAGAAGGGTGGCGAAGTGCGTTACCAGGGGCCTTCTTCATTCTACCTATATAACGACGGAACCGATACGGAAGGATTGCGGGTCTTTGGCGACCTCGACAGCGAACGGGACGTCCTCAACAGCTACATCGATATCCCCGTAGTGGCCTATTACCGGCTCGGACCGGTAGAACTCGAGGGGGGAGTGAGTGCCGGATTTTTGGTCAACAGCCGGGCCTCCGGATCGGCCAGCTTCAGCAATGTGGTCTTACCCGATGGCCGCACCATCCCGGACGTGTCGTACAACTACGACTACAACTACTTCAGTGACGTGGTCGGCTTCAACGCCATCGTCGAACCGAATGAAAGCCGCCAGGGCTTCCCCGCCGTGATTGATGCCTATTACAACAGCGAAGATGACCGCCCCCTCTACCGCCGCCTGGATTTCGGTTTAGTCGGGGGCGCTTCGGTATTCCTTAACAACGGCCTGTATCTCGGCCTTCGCTATCAATATGGCCTCACCGACGCCACCCGCGGGGAGAACGACCTGCGGCTGACCCGAACGGAGGGCGTGGATGAACGGGAATACAACACGAACGATAAGGACTACAACCGGGTGATCCAGACGAGTATCGGATTCCGCTTTTAGTATGAAAAATTTACTCAATCAACTTTACGGCAGAAAACCACTTGACCGGCAGACGGCCTACCAGACCCTGAAGCGAATTGCCAACGGGGAGGCCGCCGAACCGGAGATCGCCGCCGTGGTGTCGGCCATCAACATGCGACCGCCCCACCTCTCGGAGATACAGGGATTCCGCGATGCCATGCTCGAACTGGCGGTACCGCTCCCCCTGGATGGCCGCTCGACCATTGATATTGTCGGAACGGGCGGGGACGGCAAGAATACGTTCAACATCAGCACGCTATCGTGCGTCGTCGTGGCCGGAGCGGGCTACCCGGTCACCAAACACGGAAGTTACGGGGTCAGCAGCAACGTAGGCAGCAGCGATGTGCTCCAGGCCCTGGGCTACACCTTCAGCAACGATCGCGACAAGCTACTCGGCGATCTTGACCGGGCCGGCATCTGCTTTTTGCACGCTCCGCTCTTTCACCCGGCCATGAAGAACGTTGTTCCGGTGCGCAAGGCACTTCGGGTCCGCACCTTCTTTAACTTGCTCGGGCCACTCATCAATCCGGCTCGCCCCAAGTATCAGTTGTTCGGTACTTACGACCGGGAGGTAAGCCGCATTTACGACTACATCCTCCAAATGGAGGAGCGCGAATATCTGATCGTACACGCCATGGATGGCTACGACGAGGTGAGCCTGACGGGCGGCGTTAGTGCGCGGGGCCGCAGGATGCAGGCTATTCTCTATCCGGAAGATTTTGGATTGCCTCAACTCCCCCCGGACTCCCTCTACGGGGGTGAAACCCCGGAGGAGGGAAAACGCATTTTTCTGGACGTACTGGAGGGATCGGCAACGGACGCCCAGGAGAACGTCGTATGTGCGAATGCCGGATTGGCCATTCACGTGATACATCCCGAACGGGAGCTGACGGAGTGCGTTGCGGAAGCACGCGAAAGCATCCGGAGTGGCCGGGCACTGCGTGTCCTACGTAAACTATTGGCGTAGAGCCAACCCTTAGCCGACCCGGTGCCTTATCTTGTGGATGAACAAGCAAGGAGCCCTGGGCAACATACTGGATCGAATAATAGAGTATAAAAAGCTGGAAGTCGAGCGGCGGCGGGAGAAGCTGTCCGTATCGGCACTGAAGGACAGCGCGCGGTATCACGGGAAGCGGCACGACTTTTGCCGGGCCCTCGAGAATAGCCCCGACTTCGGCATTATTGCCGAATTCAAACGCAAGTCCCCCAGCCAGAACGACATCAATCTCTCCGCCGATGCCGCGGTGGTCGGCCGGGCCTACGTAGAGGCCGGCGCGGCAGCCATATCCTGCCTGACCGACACGCAGTTCTTCGGCGCCCAACCCGACGACATCGACAAGCTACGCGCGGTTGTGGATGTCCCGGTACTACGCAAGGACTTCATCATCGATTCCTACCAGCTCCACGAAACCCGCGCCATGGGGGCGGACGCCGTGCTGCTGATTGCCAGCGTACTGACTCCGGTTCAAATCGATGAGCTGGCCGAAGAAGCGAACGAGCTGGGCTTGCAAGTGGTCTGTGAGGTCCACGACGAAGAGGAAGTCGCCAAGATCAGCCCGAGTGTAGATATCATTGGGGTCAACAACCGGAACCTGGGTGACTTTTCCGTCAACATCTCCCGCAGTCTGCAGCTCGCCGACATGCTGCCTCCGGGAATGCTGCGGATCAGCGAAAGCGGCATTGACGATCCACAATCGATCGTGAAGCTGCGCAAGGCCCGTTACCGCGGCTTCCTGGTCGGGACCCACTTCATGCGTCAGTCGGATCCGGGAGAAAGCCTGGCCGCCTTTATCAGAAAAGCGCACGAGATTGAAGACATTTACAAGGACGCTATCGCATGAAAGTGAAGGTCTGTGGGCTGCGCGATCCCGAAAATATCCAGCAGATCAGTGCGCTTAACCCGAAATACTTAGGATTCATTTTTCACCCTCATTCGCCCCGCTTTGCCGGGCAACCGGCGCTCGGCGAATGGGTGCGCGACAACGAGGCGACGTTGAGTGAGCAAGAACTGGTGGGCGTCTTCGTGAACGCGGAGGTAGACTATATCCTGAATACGGTTTATGATTATCACCTGGACTGGGTACAGTTGCACGGGGAGGAAAGTGCCGGCTACTGCCGTGAGTTGAAGCTACTCTGGAGTGTGAATACCCTGCGTAAACCAGGTATTATCAAAGCATTTTCCATTACTCCTGATTTCGATTTCTTCCAAACCAATCCCTACGTCGGAAGCTGCGGGCTATTCGTCTTTGATACCGGCGGCCACGCCGCACCCGGAGGAACGGGCAAAAAATGGGACTGGGAAAAACTGAGTGAGTATACCGGCCCCGTCCCCTTCCTGCTCAGCGGCGGTATCGGACCGGAAGACGCCGAAGCGTTGAATCGACTGGACCACCCCCAACTTCGCGGAGTGGACATCAATAGCCGCTTTGAAAGCGAACCGGGCCTGAAAGATCCCCGGCAACTGGAACTCTTCCTGCGCAAGCTTAACTGATACCGTACGGTACGAATATTCGGGTGAAGTA
>JBASAV010000241.1:0-5456 GCA_049650785.1 Lewinella sp.
GATCACGGCTACCGGTTTGTTGCTACTGAAGAAAGATTTGATGAAGTTCAACGCTTGGTCATTGACCCGCAGATTGTCGGGATTAATCACACCACCGGGTAGCAGCAGCGCGTCATAACTTGCGGCATCGGCACTGTCTAACGTAACATCTACCTGATGACTACCGCCCCAATCGTCCATATCCCAGGCTTTGATTGATCCGGATTTCGGACTAACTAGATGCACGGTGGCGCCGGCTTCTTCCAGGGCCTTACGTGGTTTCGTGTATTCCACTTCCTCAAATCCGGTAGTGGCAAGTGCGGCAACTTTTATATTATCGATTTTCATAATTATGTGGTTTTTGTTTGTTAATTACTTTCTCATATTACAGAATCCCGATTGCGGATGTTCGTCCCGATAGGGACCTTCCTCCGGGTAAACTCACAACATGACACTACAACAACCTTTGCTGCTACGGAATACCGGATTCATCGACGGATCATGGGTTTCGGAGCGGACGGGGAGGACATTCGCCGTTAGGAATCCCTACAATAATGATCTGATCGCCGAGGTCTCCAATTTGGGCGCAACCGAAGCGGAGGAGGCGGTAGCTGCCGCTTTCCGGGCCTTCCCGGGCTGGAGCAGCCAAACGGCTGGTGAGCGGACCGGTGTCTTGCGTAAGTGGTACGATTTAATTCTTAGCCACAAAGAGGACTTAGCCATCCTGATGACAACGGAACAGGGAAAACCGCTGGCCGAATCTCGCGGCGAAGTAGAATATGGGGCCTCCTTTATAGAATGGTTTGCGGAGGAGGGAAAGCGAGCCTACGGGGACGTCATTCCTTCCCATCGGGGCGATTCGCGAATACTGGCGATCAAGCAGCCGATAGGGGTGGTCGCGGCCATAACCCCGTGGAATTTCCCTATTGCCATGATCACGCGTAAGGTAGCCCCCGCGCTGGCGGTAGGGTGTACGGTCGTCATCAAACCGGCCGAAGACACGCCCCTGTGCGCTCTCGCGCTGGCTTACCTGGCGGAGCAGGCCGGTTTCCCATCGGGTGTACTTAATGTCGTCCCTACGGATATGCCCGCTGAGGTAGGCAAGATCCTCACCACCGATCCCCGAATTCGGAAGGTCAGCTTTACCGGAAGCACGCAAACCGGCAAAGTCTTGATGAAGCAGGCAGCCGGCACGGTCAAGAAGCTATCCCTGGAATTGGGTGGCAACGCCCCCTTCATCGTTTTCGATGATGCGGACATTCCAGCAGCCGTCTCCGGAGCGATAGCCTCCAAGTACCGGAACGGGGGGCAAACGTGTGTCTGTACCAACCGATTCTACGTTCAGAACGAAATATATGATCAGTTTACGGCGGCCTTTGCCGAAGCAATAGGCGCACTGGAGGTTGGTAATGGGATGCAACAAGCTACCGACATCGGCCCCCTTATTAACGATGCGGCCGTGCAGAAGGTAGAGCGACTGGTAAGGGATGCGAAAGAGAAGGGCGCACGGTCGGTAGTTGGTCATGGAATATCTGACGCGGGTCCGCGATGCTATTCCCCTACCCTGCTGCTTGATGTCGACTCGGACATGGACATTGCCCGGGAAGAAGTGTTCGGGCCCGTTTCCTCCGTGTTCCGTTTCAAGACGGAGGAGGAAGTGATCGCAAAGGCGAATGACACGCCTTACGGACTGGCGGCGTACTTCTACGGGAACGATCATGGCCGCATCTGGCGGGTCGCCGAAGCCCTGGAATACGGCATGGTCGGTATCAACACGGGTTTAATTTCAACCGCCATTGCCCCCTTTGGCGGTGTCAAGGAAAGTGGCTTCGGGCGGGAAGGCTCGAAATACGGTCTGGAGGATTATCTGGTGGTTAAGTATTTATGCTGGGGCGGACTGGAAAAAAGCCGGAGTTGATACAAATGCAAAACCACCTTCCGGGATCGAAAGGTGGTTTTGCGTCAGGACTGTAGGGTCAAGTATTTATGCCTGTCCGGACGAGAAATGGTTGCAACCGAAACTGGCTTCGGTCAGGAATTCGGTGCTTCCGGAGTTGGACTGATTCTGCAGCACGGGTAGTACGTACTTCATTCCACTTTCGCTGAGCACCTCGCATTCACCGAAATTTTCGCGGTTCTGGACGGCGGGGGCTTCGTGTTCCCAGTGGTTACAATTTTTGCAGGTGGCTTCCATGATAATTTGCTTTTGGTTAGTAAATAATTACACTGTGAAAAGTCATTTTAGCCCCTAATTGTTTGGCTAAAACCCTGTAAACCCGTAGTTTATAAGAAGACTAAATAAGCATCTCGTCATTCTATACCCATGATCTTATGGGTTTGCAAACTGACCTTCCAACGGGGGTGATCCATACAGTAGGCAACCGTGGCGGCGGTATGATTCGCGCCGGCTTCGTCCTTAGGCTGCAGGTAGAAGTGCTTGAAATTCAGGCCCGTGAATCGATCGGGCTGGGCACCTGCCTCCCGCTGGGGATATACGAGTTTCAGTTCATCACCCTGCCGTACTATTAGATCGGCGTTCGCCTTCGGACTGACGCAAACCCAGTCTATTTCCTTGGGCACGGGGAGGGTACCGTTGGTTTCTACCGCTACTTCAAATCCGGCTGTCTGAAGGGCATTAATTAGGGGTAGATCCAGTTGCAATAACGGTTCCCCCCCGGTGCAGACTACGTAGGGTTGTCCGCCCCCGGGCCAGAGTCGCTGCACGAGCGCCACGCACGCCTCCTGTGAATAACGCCCGCCATTGGTACCGTCCGTTCCGATAAAATCCGTATCGCAGAACTGGCAGACCGCCGCGTGGCGATCTTCCTCCCGGCCGCTCCATAGATTGCAGCCGGTGAACCGCAGGAACACCGCTGCCCGACCGGACTGAGCTCCCTCCCCCTGTAGGGTGTAAAAACACTCTTTTATCTTATAGCTGCGTGGCATGGGTATGGAGACAAATCAGCCAGCGTCAGGGTTGTGGTCCCACCGGCCTCGCGTCCTCCGGCACCTTCCGCCTTTCGGTGCACTTCTATTACCGCTATCTTCCCCACCCCAATCAAGTACCCGCTTTGACGCCGCCGCCCGCAAATTCGCCCGATCAGTACCGTATCCCCGCCGGATCGTCAACCGAAGAATTCCGCGACCGGGGAAGTAAGTTCATCAGCGTATTACGGCCGGTCCGGACCGAGGAGGAAGCACTCAGCGTAGTGGACGAGCAACGCATTGCCCACCCTAAGTGCAATCACCACTGCTACGCCTACCGCATCGGCCCGGGAACGGACCGCTGGCGCGCCAACGACGATGGGGAACCGAGTGGGACTGCGGGCAAACCGATTTTAGGCCAAATTGATAAAGCCGGTCTCAGCGATTTAATCATTGTCGTGTCGCGCTACTTCGGTGGCACCAAATTGGGTACTTCCGGTCTGATTAACGCTTACCGGGAGGCCGCCCGGCTGGCCGTCGCTGAAGTAGAGGTGACCTCTCGCCTACTCACCCACACCGTCGTTATGGAGTTCGGCTACGAGTTGATGTCGCCGGTGATGAGTGCGCTCAGCCAGCTGCACCTGGAGATGGCAGCTCAGGATTTCGGCAAGCAGGCGCACGTCGAATTAGCGCTACCCAGGTCCACCTCCGCTTCCACTGTCCGGGAACTGAAAGCCTTGATTGCCGGCGTATACGTTGCGGAAGTGGATGATGAATTCGAGGTGCCGGGTTTGTCACTCACCCAGTCCGAAACGGGGCCGGCCTGATCTAAAGATTATCTTTTCTCCTGCGCTCCGCCGCAAAAACTCGTTCGTACCGTTCCTGGCAACCGGGGGATAGAAGATAGAGGCGGCCCTTCCCCGTAGAGAAAGCCCTATTTTACCTTGCCCTACACTATCGATATGGATCGCAGGAAAATTCTTCAGGGCATCGCGGCGGGCACCATCGGCCTCCCCCTTGCCCTGCGACTACTCGGCGGCGAAGGTCACGCACAGACGACGGCTTCTACAGTAAGTGGTCAGCGTTTCGACTGGAAGATGGTCACCACCTGGCCACCTGGTTTTCCTATACTGGGAGAAGGCTGCCAGATGCTGGCGGATATGTGTCGGGAGATGTCCGGTGGTCGGCTCAACATTACCGTCTACGGCGGCGGCGAGCTCGTACCGGCGCTGGAAGCCTTCGACGCCGTTCGGCAGGGGGCGGCCGAGGTCGGTAGCGGGGCGGCCTACTACTGGTCGGGCAAACTACCGGCCGCGCAGTTCTTCGCCGGCTTCCCCTTCGGACTGAATGCCCAGCAAATGAATGCCTGGTTACTGGCCGGCGGCGGGATGGAATTGTGGCGGGAATTGTACGCCACCGTCGGCCTGCTTCCCTTCGCCGGGGGCAATACCGGCGTGCAGATGGGCGGGTGGTTCAACCGGGAGATCAATTCCGTCAGTGACTTTCGTGGCCTCAAGATGCGTATGCCGGGCCTCGGGGGGAGACTACTGGAGCGACTGGGCGGGACGCCGGTGCTGCTGCCCGGAGGAGAAATTTATACCGGCCTGGAACGGGGTATCCTCGATGCGACCGAGTGGGTCGGCCCCTACCATGATTACATCATGGGCTTCCACGAGATTGCGAAGTACTACTACTACCCAGGCTGGCACGAGCCCGGCACCAACTTTGAGTTTTTCGTAAACCTGGAAAAGTACCAGGAGCTGCCCCCCGACCTGCAACGGATCTTTGCCGTGTCTACCCACTATATCAACATGTACACCCTTTCGGCCTTCGAGGCGAAGAACGCCGAATACCTGGCCAAACTGAAGGAAGTGCCTACACTTTCCATTCGCCCTTACCCGGCAGAATTACTGGATGTGGCCCGGCGGGTTTCCCTGGAGGTGATGGATGAATACGCCGAAACCGACGCGATCACCCGGAGGGTGTACGATTCTATTCAGCGTTTTCAAGCACTCGCCAAGCCCTGGAATGCCATCACGGAGCAGTGGTTCTACGATGGGTTGAACACCTAGGCTCCTTTGCGAAAGGAGAAGAACCGCCAGGTGCCTAAATATCCGGTACCTCCGTTGGCTGCTCGATTTTGGTCGGGTCGTGCGGATGGGGCTCGGCCGGGGTCTTGCTCAGCAGCGATAAGATCACGCCACCGGCAAGGGTTACGAAAATAACGATCAGGCTGATCCACTCTTCGGGGTGCCATACCTCGTGCAGCATCAGTTTGACGCCTACGAAGGTCAGGATGAGCGCCAGGCTGTACTTCAGCAGACCGAACTTATCAATCATCGATGAGAGCACGAAATAGAGCGCACGCAGACCCAGGACGGCCATTATGTTGGACGAAAAGACCAGAAACGAGTCAGTCGTGATACCCAGGATCGCGGGGATCGAATCGATCGCGAAGATGACGTCCGTCGTTTCTACCATCACGAGTGCCACGAACAACGGAGTAGCATGGAGCTTGCCCGCCTGCCGTACCCAGAAGTTGTGTCCGTGGT
>JBASAV010000242.1:0-3102 GCA_049650785.1 Lewinella sp.
CCACGGTACCGTCATCCTTTGCCTTTTGGAGGTCGCGCTCGTGCTGCATGCGCTGTACGTGGGGCGGCTGGGCCACGGCCGGCACGGAAGCCAGGGCGGCAAAAAGAAATAGGAGCAGTTGAGGTATCCATTTCATAGCGGACGGCTTGTCTTACAGTCACTATTAACGGAGGCAACGGCTAGGTTACCCTTACGTAGAGGTTAAAGGAGGCTTAGGGGAATATTATCGTGACGGTCGTATTTTTTGGCTTACCGGATCACCCAATGGGTAAATTTACCTGCGCTCCGTCGCAAAAAGAGCGTGCGGCAGAACTGCCTAAATCAGTAACGCCACTTCGCGCCACGTTCCGTAACATCCTCCAGTCGGTGGGTGGCGATCCGGCGGATCAGGTCGGCGGGCAGCGGGCGATCGTAAGGGATGTGAAAGGAATCCTTCGCCCGTTTAAAGCCCTGAAGTTCTTCGGCGAAGGGCTCCAGGGAAGGACCCGTAGGTACGAAACTCAGATGCTTTTTGTGTGCCGCGTAGGCAAACAGGATCGTACCCTGCTCGAAGACGGGCTGCCCCCACTTTAGGCATTCCATGGCATCTGGGGCGACGGAGCGCAGGAGAAGACGCAGTTCGGTCAGCAAGACTCGGCCGGAATCCGGAGCGGCGGCCAGGTATTCGTTTATGGTAGTTGGCTTCTTGACGGGTATAAGGGGAAGTTGTCTCCGAAAGATAGGCCTTGGTGGGTCGCGAAAGCTGGCTAAGACGTCGTTGGCCTAGCGCTTCACCAGGGGTAAAGGTTATGATTCGATGCGTGGAAAACGAACCGATCGTTGTGAACGGTGCGCCCCACTACGGCCCCGAGATCTCCGTGCCGGAGGTGCGGAATCGGGTGTTGGAGTTTCTGCTGCAAAGGTTGCGGTAGCCCGGGATACCAGGTCGATCAGCGGGGGAAAGGTGACAATTACCAGCCAGATCATCGTGATCCGGGGCAACACTCCGAATACGTAGTTTGATACAAACAGGACGAGGGCGTAGACCAGGCAGCCGGCGGACTGCCAGAACGGGACTTTCATGCTGGAGAATCGAAGCATATGCCGGCGGCGGATTTGACGTTTTTCCGCTTTCGACATGTCCGCATGGAGGGGCAGGATCTCGAGTATTTGCAGCATGTTGTTGCCTATGTAGATGATAGACATACCCAGCAGAAAGTAAGACAGCAAGGTCACCTCGAAGCTATAAGATCCGGGCATGCCCCACTCGAGAGAAGGAAAGAATACGGAGAGCCCGTAATCTATGCCCAGCATCAGGTTGATGGCAACGCACCATACGCTCAGCCAGGTACGCACGAATTTGGATAGCGGTATGCCGGACAGAGCGTGGAAACCGCTTATAACCACCGGAATGGCTGCCAGAACAACCACCGGAATCATCCAAACAGGCCATGGCCCCCCCGAACGGAAAAGTTCGAATGCCCAGTATACGAAGCTCAACGAAAGAAGCCAGGCCTGGCCGGTCGATCGGTTCGGCGTGATCCGCTTTTGGTTGAACGTGACGAACACCAGACAGTAAACATACACGAAGTAGCCCGCGAAATTCAGCAGATAGGACGGGGACCTATAGGGATTATACTCAATCGGTTGAGCGATGAGTAGGCCGGTCATTGTTACGGGTATCACCGTCCACCCTACATATCGCCATTTACCTACGATCAGGTAGGATTCTAATATCAGGCCGCTTATCAGCGCTAGTACACGAAAAAGAATCAGCGGTTCCGTGTCCGCTACCCGCTCGACGAACACCACGACGGCCCAGCTTACCCAGGCTAGAACGATCAAGCCGATTGCGGCGGTAGCCGGGAAAAGATGGTGCTTAAAGATGGGGTGCATGTATACTAAGTACTACGGAAATGTACCGTATTCTATTGGTCAGGCATTCTCCCTTAATAGTTGCCGTAAGCTAAACTAGCAGGCGCTTTGCCCTCACACGACCAGCAACGGCACCCGCGCTCCGCCGCCCACCATGAGCTTGCGCGTCACGTCTCCTACCCGGCTGCCGAGTAAGTTTTGCTGTCCCCAGCGACCCAGGACCAACAGGTCCACTTCCTTTTCAGTGGTGTAGTCCAACAGGGCGGCCGGTCGAAGTGGCTGATGGGCTCGGCTACCCCGTAGAATAGCAGCCCGATGCCGATGCCGGCCGAAAAGAGCATGGAAAACCACTTTCCGTAGCGACCCAGCGCGAAGTAGAGGGCGGCAATCACGTAGATGTTCGTCGCCAGCACGAAGAACCAGCCGGCCTCGTCGGAGGTGACCCGCTGGTATTCGGTGAAAATGATGACAATGTCTTCACTGAAGAAGAAGGAGATGGCAATTAGTATCAAAATGATCACGGCGGTCGGGTAGAAAACCGGTCCGTGTATATCGAAATGCTTAATCTTCAGAAGTCCCATGGGGTAAGGCTATTGCACCCCTCCCGACCAGACCACCGGGCCACTCCCGCACCAAAAAGTATTAATCAAGCTCGGGTTAAATGCGCTATAACCACGTGTGACGGGGGAAAGCGGGGTAGACCAACTGGGATAGACGGTTGGCTTCTAGAACATTTGAGTAGGGGAGTAGCGGTCACTGGGCCAGGTCCGTTCAAATCGCTTTTCTCAATCCGAATAAGGAATTAATCTCCAGCGTTCCGCAATATTCTGGCCGAGGACCTCCACATAGCTAACGCCCACCACAACTATCGACCATCCAACGGGTTGTATCCTCTGTGACTTACGAAAGTGACCTGCCCTCCAAACGGAAGGCCAGATTTAGGGTCAATTTTGTGGTTTCAGACTGGGCTAGTAATGTGTGCAATCTATTATTATTCCTTTATCACCGTCGATTTGCACGTGACCACGTAAAGAGTTTTATGGCAGATACGTTTAACAAAAAGCAACGAGAGAAGAAGAAGCAGAAAAAGAAGCGGGACAAGCGCGAAAAGCGGGAGCAGAAGAAACTCAGCTCCAATAAGCCGCCCGAGTTCATGTATGTAGGCCTGGACGGCAACCTCACCACGCAGGCGCCCGACCCGAGTCTCAAGAAAAAGGTCAGCCTGGAAGACATCGACATCAGTACGCC
>JBASAV010000243.1:0-17737 GCA_049650785.1 Lewinella sp.
CCGCTGAACTTACCCTTGCTGTACTCCAGGGCGGGCGCGGGACGTTTGATGGAGTCGAGGATGCCGAGTACGAGGCGCACCCACCTTTTGCGCGTGGGGATGCGGCTAAAGTAGATGTCGGGGCTCAGTGCCCACTGGCGGTAGCGCTCCGGCCCGTAATTGAAACCATTGCCGGCCGCGTCCCGCCAGCTGTTGAAGTAGGCACCATATACGTTTTCGGATCCATAGCCGACCGCGATGTTCAGCCAGTCGGGAAGTGGCGACTTGGGAAAAAACGAAGCGGGATTTACCGAGAGCCAGAAGGTCATTGCGTTATAGTCCTTAATGGTACGCTCGAAGGGGTAATCGCCGAAGCGTAGCCGGCTAACGTAGCCAACGTTCGAGGTGTGCTCGCCCCGGCTGACAGGGATATCGGGATGGGGCCGGAAGTCATTGCTGACCTTGACGAGTATTCGTTGCTCCTTCCAGGCGATATCCTGCAGCGTAAAGACCAGGCTTCCTGCCAGATTGGCGCCCATGTCGGTCCAGCTGAACCCCCATTCCTCACTGTAGCCGTCAAATACCTCGATGGTCCCCTGCAACAGGTTGGCAACACCGAGGGCGGTGTAGCGGGCGACCGGTCGCTTGAGTCCGGCCCACCGCAGACCGGCGAAGGCGTGGCGGCTGTACATGTAGGCGGAGTAAAAATGACCGGCCTTGTCCATCTGGTTCCACTCGCCCCAATCGTCAAAGCTGCGCAGGCCAACCGTGGCGTATTCTTTATACCAGATGTCGTACAGACCGTAGGTGGCGGCACTATAGAGGATGGCCCCGGTGCCCGCTGCGGTATAGAAACGGCCGGGGTGAAAGGTATCCGCCGGCGTCAGCCAGCTATCGTGGTTCGCGTATCCGGCCAGCGGGTCGCGACCGGTGTAGTCGAAGGATGGGGTACGCTGTGCCCCTACCGCGGTGGCGCATGCCAGGTAACAAAGAAGTAGGAAGTAGCGAGTAACATTCATAAGCAAGGGACAGCTCCCTAACGTATACGGTACCGCATTTAGCGCGGATCGCGAGGGCGCGGAGCGAACGGCGGACAAAGGTGTGAAATTTGACCACGATTCGACCAAATAGCCGCTATGTGGGTTGGTTAACAAAATTCGTGTATGTCCCACTTTGTCGCTCCCTCTTTGCTAGCCGCCGACTTTAGACGCCTCGATTTGGCCATTGACCTGGTCAACAAGAGCGAAGCCGACTGGTTCCACCTGGACGTAATGGACGGCCTGTTCGTCCCCAATATTTCTTTCGGTCAGTTCATCATTGAGCAGATTGCCGAGCGGGCGGAGAAATACGTGGACGTTCATTTGATGATTCAGGACCCTTCGCGCTACATCGAAAGTTTCGCCCGCGCGGGCGCCAGCGGGTTGACGGTGCACGCCGAGGCGTGTACGCACTTGCACCGCGTGATTCAGCAAATGAAGGAAGCCGGTGTTAAAGCCGGGGTCGCACTCAATCCCCATACCCCCGTGAGCGTATTGGAGCACGTGATCGAAGATCTAGACCTGGTGCTCATCATGACGGTGAACCCAGGATTCGGCGGGCAAAAATTCATTTACCAAAGCATCGCCAAGGTGCGGCAGGCGGCGGAGATGATAACTACCCACAACAGCCGGGCCATTATTGAGGTGGACGGGGGAATTGGCGAACAGAACGCCGGGAAGGTCCTTGAGGCCGGTGCCCGCGTACTGGTAGCCGGAAGCTCGGTGTTCAAATCCGACGACCCGGCCCAGGCCATTCGCCGGCTTAAGCAGATCGATGCAAACCCTTTGGCCCACGTTTGAACGACGAAACATGACCTTCTCATCCTGCTTAAAGCTTACCGTAGAGGGTGGGATAACTATTTACTTACCCTATCTTTGCGACTGATTTCCACCTATGGCTGAAAATATTCACCCAATACACGACCGTTTGGTCCAACGCCACGAGCGGGAAGCGGCTAATGGCCACCCCGGCGCCGTCATCTGGTTAACGGGACTTTCCGGCAGCGGAAAGAGCACGATCGCCGCCGAAGTCGAGCGCAAGCTCTTCGAACGCGACGTTTTCGTCCGCGTTTTAGATGGGGACAACGTTCGCGAGGGCCTCAACGCTAACCTGAGCTTCAGCCTGGATGACCGGAAGGAAAACACCCGACGGGTCGCCGAAGTCGCTAAGCTATTTGCGGAGACGGGAGCCGTGGTGCTCTGTTCCTTCGTTAGCCCGACCCGCGAGATGCGCGCCATCGTGGCCGATATCGTCGGGGAAAAGGACTTCATGGAAGTATTTATCAATACCCCGCTCGAACTATGCGAGCGGCGGGACGTAAAAGGACTTTACGCAAAAGCAAGAGCCGGAGAAATCAAGAATTTCACCGGTATAGATAGCCCCTACGAGGCACCCGAAGCCCCATTTTTGGAAATTAAAACCGCGGACCTCACCATCGAACAGGCCGCCGACCATCTCATTGAAGCATTACCGCTATGACCGCAAATTACCAATTAAATCACCTGCGCGAACTCGAATCCGAAAGCATTTTTGTGCTGCGGGAAGTTGCCGCGCAGTTTGAAAATCCCGTACTGCTGTTCAGCGGGGGTAAGGATTCCATCCTTATGGTTCACCTGGCCGTCAAGGCCTTCCACCCGGCCAAGATTCCCTTTACGCTACTGCACGTCGATACCGGCCACAACTTTCAGGAAACCCTCGACTACCGCGACCAGCTCGTGGAGCGCATCGGTGCCAACCTCGTCGTAGGATCCGTACAGGATGCCATCGACAACGGTATGGTCCGCGAAGAGACCGGCTTCAACGCTACCCGCAACTACCTGCAAACGGCCGTCCTGCTCGACTCGCTGGAGAAGGGCAAGTACGACGCCGCCCTCGGTGGTGGTCGCCGCGACGAGGAAAAAGCCCGGGCCAAAGAGCGCTTCTTCAGCCACCGGGACGAATTCGGCCAGTGGGATCCGAAGAACCAGCGCCCCGAGCTATGGAACCTGTTCAACGGCCGTAAGCTTTACGGGGAGCACTTCCGCATATTCCCGATCTCCAACTGGACGGAGCTCGACGTTTGGCAGTACCTCGCCGTTGAGCAAGTGGAACTGCCCAGCCTGTACTTCGCCCACAAGCGCCAGGTATTTAAGCGCGATGGCATGCTGCTCGCCGATTCCGAAGTGCTGCCCCGCCGGCCCGAGGAAAAGCTGGAAGAGCGCATGGTTCGCTGCCGCACGATAGGTGATATCACCTGTACCGGTGTTTGGGAATCGGAAGCCTCCACCCTGGAAGACATCATCGCCGAAGTCAGTATCGCCCGCCAGACGGAGCGGGGCGGACGCGCCGACGATAAGCGCTCCGAAACCGCCATGGAAGACCGGAAAAAGCAGGGGTACTTCTAGTACGGTAGTCTTCAGTAGAGTACTACCGTAATCTTTAGTAGGGTAGTACGCGTCCCGATCGAACCCCCGAGTCGGTCCATTCCACATTACAAAATTTATATTCTTAATGCTCAATACACTAGAACACACCGAGCTCCTGCGCTTCACCACCGCCGGGTCCGTAGACGACGGCAAATCCACCCTCATCGGACGCCTGCTTTATGATTCCAAGTCCATTTTTGAGGATCAGTACGAAGCCATTTCTCAGACCAGTACCAAGCGTGGGGAAACCGGGGTTAACCTGGCCCTGCTGACCGACGGACTCAAGGCCGAACGCGAACAGGGTATCACCATCGACGTAGCCTACCGCTACTTCGCTACCCCGAAGCGGAAGTTTATCATCGCGGATACCCCCGGCCACACCCAGTACACCCGTAATATGGTGACCGGTGCCTCCACGGCCAACGTGGCCCTGATCCTGGTAGACGCCCGCCACGGTGTTGTGGAGCAAACCCGCCGCCACTCGTTCATCGCGAGCCTGCTGCAAATTCCTCACCTGATCGTGTGCATCAACAAGATGGACCTGGTCGATTTCAGCGAGGAAAAATATAATCAGATCAAGGAGGATTTCAGCTCCTTCAGTCACCGTCTCGACGTCAAGGACGTGGAGTTCATCCCCATGTCGGCCCTGCTCGGCGACAACGTAGTCGACAAGAGTAAGAACATGGACTGGTACGGGGGTTCCACCCTGCTGTATGCCCTGGAAAACGTGCACATCGGTAGTGACAATAACTTCATCGACTGCCGATTCCCCGTCCAGACCGTTATCCGTCCCTACAGCGACGAATACCACGATTACCGCGGTTACGCCGGTCGGATTGCCGGTGGTGTCTGGAAAAAGGGGGACGATATCGTCGTTCTACCCAGTGGCTTCACCTCGAAAATCGCCAAGATCGATACCTACGATGGCGAGATCGAAGAAGCCTACCCGCCCATGTCCGTGACCATGCTACTCGAAGACGATATCGACATCAGCCGGGGAGACATGATCGTGCGCGAGAACAACCAGCCCGACGTGACCCAGGACGTTGACGCCATGCTCTGCTGGTTCAACGAAAAGCCCCTGCAGCCACGCGGTAAGTATGCCATCATGCACACCACTCAGGAGGCTCGTTGTATTATCAAGGACGTGCGCTACCGCCTGGACATCAATACCCTGCACCGCGACGAGGACAATAAGGAGGTGAAGATGAACGACATCTGCCGGGTGCAGCTCCGTACGACCGCACCGTTGCTGACCGACCCCTACCGTAAGAACCGGATCACCGGATCGATCATCCTGGTGGACGAGCAAACGAACGAAACGGTCGCGGCGGGTATGATCATCTAATTATACCCATGCGCTTACTCTGCCTCTGGCTGGCCGTCGGTCTGCTGGGATTCTCTTCCTGCTACGAAGAGGTCGTCGGCTGTCTGGACCCCGATGCCAATAATTATGCTTTGGGGGCGGATGAGGCCTGTCCGGATTGCTGTACTTACCCCTCACTAAGTATTCGGGTGAGTACGGTGTGGAATGATACGGCCGCCGTAGTGGGCGGTAGTTACCTGGACGGTAGCGGGGATACCTTTCAGTTGGTTGATTTCCGGTATTATCTAGGAGACTTACGGTTGATATCTTCCACGGTTGATCTACCGGAACCCCAGCGTCCGGTTAATCTGGAAGAACTGGTCGACGGCAACGTACAGGACGTTGCGCTAAACGGGAACTATTTATTGGCCTCCATCACCCGCAATAACACGGTTGTTGGTGGGGTACGTATCGGGGAGAACGCACTGACCGGTCTGGCCGGCACCTTTGGCTTGCCGGACCGCTACCGTAGAGTGGTGCCCGCCACCGCCCCTACGGGAGACGCTTTACGCACCCAACCACGACGGCTGAATTACCGCGACGAACGCGGATATGTACAGTCCCGGCTGGAATTTACCCGCACGTCAGGTGGGGATACGATCTCCGTTAGTTCCTTTGGCAGCCTGCCCTTTGAGCTCGCATTTACTGAGGTCCGTCCGGTTCGCGGTAGTGACATCCTGCTGGACATCGAAGCCGATCTTCAGGACCTGCTTGGAGAACTGGATCTGTCGGCTGACTCGGCCACCATTGCGGAGGGACTCTCCCAGCCAGTCGATTTTCTGCGGTCTACCGCCATTACGTACTAATTTAGGGCGCCGGAGCGCAGGAAGTAACCTGTCCAACCGGATAGAATCCCCTGCATCAACCGACTATCCATGATTATCTCCGCCGAGCTATCCCTTTATCCCCTCACCACCGATTACGAGGACCCCATCATCGCCTTCATCAAGCGCTTGCGCGCGCAGGCAGGAATCCGGGTAGCCACTAATGGATTAAGCACCCAGATAACGGGTGAATACGACGACGTGATGAAGGCGCTGTCCGAGGCCATGCGACCGACCATGGAAGGCGAGACGTCCTGCTCCTTCGTGATCAAGATTCTTAACGTCGGGGTGGAGCCTGGCGAGGAAGTAACGGTCTAGTACTTGGCCGTTATCCACTTGCCCATATCCTTCAGGCTGGACTTTTTACCGTAGTTGAGGATACCGATTCGGTAGATCCGCGAAGCCATCCAGACCATCAGGCCCGCAAAGAGAAACAGCAGCAGGAGACTTACCAGAACCTGCCAGAGGGGCGGGTCGAAGGCGAGGCGGGCCGGCATAACGATGGGGGCGAAAAGCGGAAACAGGGAAGACCAGACGGCCAGACTGGAGTTCGGATTCTGAATAGCCGCCATCATGATGTACAGCGCCAGGATCACCGGTATGGTGATGGGAATGGTCAGGGTCTGGCTTTCTCCCATATCGTCGCCCATGGCACTGCCCACGGCGGCAAACAGGGCCGCATACATGAAATAGCCACCCAGGAAGTAAAGGATAAAGCAGGGGATAATGATCCACCAATTAAGGTCATTCAGCCCTTCGATCGTCCGTTCGATCATGCTCTGCATTTCCGCGGGATCCATGTCCGGGGAGTTAGGCATCTGGGAAGGTTGGGCGTCCAGCCCGAAAAAGAGTCCGACCACAAAGAGCATGCCGGGGATCATGATCATCCACGTTAAGACCTGCGTTAACCCCAGCGCTCCGACGCCAATAATTTTGCCTAACAGCAGCGTGAAGGGACGTACGGAACTGATGACCACCTCCACGATACGATTGGTCTTTTCCTCCATCACCGAGCGCATCACCATCATACCGTAGACGAACACCGAGATATACATCAGGAAACCCATGACGGTACCGATACCGGCGCCCAACATGGAGGCCATGCTGCGATCGTCGGATTCCCCTTCCTCGGTGGTCAGGCTGCGTACACTTAGCGACACGTCGGTTTCGAGGCTCGCCAGCGTTCGCTGATCGATCTCCAGGGCTTCGATCTTATATTCTCGCACCGCATCTTCGATGCGATTACGGATCCGGCTCTGGGCGTCGATGCTTAGGGTTTCGTCGCTGAATAGCTGTACGCGGAAGTTGCGGCTGCGGGGGTTAGTCAGTTCCGGGACCACGAGAATCCCGGCGAAATCCCGGTCTTCACCGGTATCCGTCCGCAGACTATCCAGGGGCTGATCGACGAAGCGGAAATAAAGCCCGTTCTCATCGGGTAATGCGCCGTCGAATAAGTTGCCGTCGTCGATCACGGCAATCCGTTGTACGTCGTCGTTTCCGTAACTGAATACGGCGTTCGCGATAACGACGAAGAGCGCCAGGCCGATGGGGGTGAGCAGGGTGGCCAGGATAAAGGAACGTCGGCGAATGCGGGTGATGTATTCCCGGCGAATGACGAGCCAAAGATTATTCATGTGAGCGTAATTATCGGATGGCGGTGGCCGGTTGTTCTGGGGTAGAAACTTTGCTGACCCGTTTGATGAAGATTTCGTTCAGGCTGGGTAGGAGTTCCTGGAAGCCCTGTATTTCGATGTCCATACGGAGCAGGTCCCGTAGCAGATCGTTACTCTTCCTATCCGGTTCCAACTGAATGTCGACGCCGGATACGGTCGGATTCATTAACTGGTAGCGTTCGCCGAGGGCGGCAGGCAGTTGCCCGGTGTAAGTCAGGCGATACCGATGCTCCATAAACTGGCGGCGAATCTCCTGCACTTTGCCCTGTAAAATGTTGCGGCCCCGGTCGATCAGGACGATGTATTCACAGAGTTCTTCCACCTGCTCCATACGGTGGGTGCTGAAGATCACCGCTGTCCCGTCGGCGTGCATTCGTAAGATTTCCGCCCGCATCCGGTTCGCGTTGACCGGGTCGAGTCCACTGAAGGGTTCGTCGAGGATCAGCAGTTTAGGTTCGTGCAATACGGTGGCGATGAACTGGACCTGCTGCTGCATTCCCTTGCTCAGTTCTTCTACCTTTTTTTTCCAGTGGTCTTGGAGCTCAAATTTTCCGAGCCAGTCGCGGGCGCGCTCCTCCGCGGCGCGGGCGCTCATGCCTTTTAACTGTGCCAGATAGAGCAGCTGCTCGCCAACGTACATCTGTTTGTACAAGCCGCGTTCTTCCGGGAGGTAGCCGATCTGGGTAGGGTGGTAGCCGTTGAGGGGTTGTCCCTGGAAGAATATTTCCCCACTGTCGGGGGCGGTGATCGTCGTGATCATCCGGATCAGGCTCGTCTTACCGGCGCCGTTCGGACCAAGCAGGCCCAGAATGGCGTCGGGAGGCATGGCAAATGTGACGCTGTCTACCGCGACTTTCTCTCCGTAGGTCTTGGTGACGTTTCGTACTTCGATTACCGGGGCGCTGGTACTTATCATTGGGTGAGTGTCTGTAATTCCCTCGCAAGATGACCATTTGCCGACGGATTTTGCGAATCCAATGGACGAATCGTCGTTGACATTAGATAAAGCGACCGTCCAGAGCGCGTAGCATCGACGGTGTGTATCCCAACATCATGTTTATGCGTCCGCACTTCATCGTCCATCCAACACCTGCCTGCCCGGCTATCGGCCGGGTCAGGAACGGAACCACCACCCACGCTGGAAGGGTGCTGGTGAATGAATTTGCCGGTGTAAAAGCCGACGGCGAATACCTGGGAGCGGGTTCGCAGTAGGCCCACCTTCCGAACGTTCCACTGCGGGAAGCTGGATACACCGTGCATGCGGATACTAGCCGCATTAGCGGTAAATCGCGGAAATCAACGAGTTGTAACTTAAAAATCGACGAATCAAAAGTTAAAGCGTACTACGGTGAGTAGTCACCAGGTTTAGTAGTCGGTGGACAAACTCATGCTGCGCTGATTTTTCAGCCGCATGCCCTACCTGCCAGTTTATGACACTACCATTCTCCGCATTTGAGGGAAAATGGCCTACACAATTCGCTTTATATGCAAACCTTGTCCTCAAGACTCTCCCGGGTCGGAGCTATAAAAATGATGGCTCTGCTCCTCCTTGTTGCCGCAGCCGCTCCGGTGGTTGGCAATAATCTACCCTTCGTAACCGTGTGGAAGACCGATAACCCCGGCACCTCCAACAGCACCTCCATAACCATACCCACTTCCGGGTCGGGTTATTCGTACGATGTGGACTGGAATAACGACGGTATATACGATGACTTAGACGTTACCGAAAGCATCACCCATGATTATAGTTACGCAGGCATCAAGACCGTTCGCATCCGCGGCACCTTCCCCCAGATCAAATTCGGGGGCGGCGGCGATGCCAAGAAGCTAATCAAGATTTTATTCTGGGGGGATATCAAATGGCGCAGTATGGAAAGCGCCTTCGCCGGTTGTAGTAATATGTTCCTGCTGGCGGTTGATCGTCCGGATCTTTCCGAAGCGACCTCCCTTCGCCATATGTTCCAGGACTGTCAAAAGCTGAATACCTACATCGGCCACTGGCAAACCGGTACGATCACGGATATGTCCGGCATGTTTTCCGGGGCTACGTCGTTCAATCAGTCGCTCGACAGATGGGATGTGAGCCACGTCAGCAATTTCTCCGGTATGTTTTCGGAGGCGCACAGCTTCGACCAGGACCTGAAGTCCTGGGATACCGGCGAGGGGCGCACCATGGAGCAGATGTTTGCTTTCGCCAGCACCTTCAACGGGGACATCGGATATTGGAACACGGAGAACGTGGTCACCATGTCCGCCATGTTCCGGGCCGCTCGTCAGTTTGACCAATCACTGAAAAAGTGGGATGTATCCTCCGTTACCGATATGTCGCGGATGTTTGAAGATGCCTCCGTTTTCGACCAGGATCTCAACGACTGGGATGTGTCCGCCGTCACGACGATGGAGCGTATGTTCTATACCGCTAAGAATTTCGACGGCAAGGTCTACCGGTGGAACACCGGCCAGGTCACGACCATGAATGACATGTTCCGCTATACCCTGGAATTCAACCAGAAGATAGGAGATTGGGATACCGGAAACGTAACCGACCTGTCGGGTATGTTCTTTAGCGCCAAAGCTTTTGACCAAGACCTCTCCGGCTGGGACGTCAGCAAGGTCGTCAAGATGAATGGCACCTTTGCCTGGACCACGCAATTTGACCAAGACCTGAGTGCCTGGGACGTATCTTCCGTTAAGCAGATGAGCCAACTGTTCTGGGGGTCCAAGTTCGATCAGGACCTGAGCAGCTGGAACGTGGGCAGCGTCACCGATATGACGGACTTTATTGCGAAGGGTAAGCTGAGTAGCGATAAGTACGATCAAATGCTGATCGAATGGAGCGAGCTTAACCTGCAGACCAACGTGCGGCTGGATGTAGGACGCACCACATTCTGTGCAGGCGCTGAAGCGCGGACCAAACTGATTGCAAAAAGTGGCTGGATCATCACCGACGGAGGAAGCGAAGATCTACCCCCTACCGCGGTTTGTCGCAACATCACCGTCTACCTGGACGCGTACGGCCAGGCGACTATTCAGGCCGATACCCTGGACGGCGGTTCCTCCGACGCCTGTGGTCAGACGCAGCTAAAATACACGGCTTCCCAAACCACCTTTGACTGTGCCGATATCGGACCGGTGAACGTGGAAATGACCGTCACGGATACGGATGGCAATACCGCGACCTGTACAGCGACCGTAACGGTTGAGGATGGACCGGCCGCTATCTACGGCATGCCGGAGAATATCGCCGCCGTAGCCGACACCGAAGGGTGTACCGCCGCCATCACGTGGGTGGAACCTTTCACGAATTGTCGCTCCACCCTGACGTCCACGCACCAGAGCGGTGATCTTTTTCCGGTCGGAACGACCGTCGTCAGCTACATGGCAAATGATGGCTCGGCCGAAAGTATCGTGGCTTCGTTCGTGGTCACCGTCACCAATGATCTGGCCATTGCCGGTCACGAAACGATTGATGCCACCTGTGCATCGGCGGATGACGGAGAGGCGCGGATCGATATCAGCGGAGGACAATTCCCCTACAGTTACGATTGGAGCACCGACGGAACCGGTGATTTTGACGACGCAGCAATTGCGACCAACCTGCCCACGGGCGAAAGTTTGGTGACCATCCGTGATGCGGTAGGCTGTCAGGTGACCACCCGGATTGCCATCGACGCCAAGCCGGTTACCTACTCGAACGTGCCCGATGATGTGGACCTCATGACCAACACCGACGACTGTCGCGCCGTAGTCAACTGGACGGCACCAACCTTTAGTTGCACGGCGGGGAGTATAAGCTCGAATTACGAAAGCGGGGATACCTTTCCCGTTGGCACCACGCGGGTCATTTATACCTACGCCGATGATGCGGGACAGGAGATCAGCTGCAGCTTCGCGGTAAAGGTACAGACGGACCTACGCCTGGTCGTCGAGGAAATTCTCGCTCCCTCCTGCTTTGCAGGAGACGATGGCGAAGTGGTAGTAAGTGCCACTGGTGGAAAAGCACCCTATTCCTACGCATGGAACGACAGCGGAACGGGTGCCTTTGACGATAGCGGCATGGCTGACGGACTCACCGCCGGCCAGTACGATGCCTGGGTGATGGACAGTACGGGTTGCAAAGCCAGTGGAACGGTACGCTTGAGCCAGCCGACACCCATCGTGCTGGACGCCCAATCGGTCACTTCAGAAATGGGTGGACAAGTTGTCGACCTAGAGATCAGTGGCGGTACCGCACCCTATACCCAGAAATGGAGTGGAACCGGTATCTCCAGCAGCATGGATGCGGAGGACGTAGAAGTGACGGCGAACGGCATCTTCAGTGTACTGGTCACCGACAGTCAGGGATGTGCCGCGACCACCGAAGCCGAAGTGACGGAACTATCGGAGGTATGTACGAATATGGAATTCGACGTTTTTCCGAACCCCACTAATGGTGCCTTTGCCGTTAAATTCGAACGCTGTGCGTACCCGATCCCCATCACCGTTTACGATTCGTTCGGTCGGAGTATTGCGGTCACGAGCAGTCAGGATCTGGCTACGGACCTTGATTTCAATACCCTGTCGAAGGGACTGTACTACCTCCGGGTGGACGGTCGGTACGAAGTGATCACGCGAACGGTGTTGGTTAAGTAATTGGCCTTCACCACCGCCAGATCACCTGCCCCGCCACCTCCGTGCGGTGGGTGTTGTCCGTAGCTTCCAGTCCGCTACCCAGTGTACTACCGTCGGTGGTCTGGGTGCGGGCGATGCGGGCCTCCAGGGTGAGATTTCGAATCCCTTTGTAGCGCAGCAAGAGGAAGCTGCGTAAGCCTTCCCCGTAATAGGGTAATACCCGGGCGTTATATGTCAGCCCGTTCTCGTACTCGTAAAAGCGGACATCGTAGCCCGGGGTGCGGAAAACGGCCAGGCGGCCAGAGAAGCTGAAGGCGCCCAGCGGCCGGTAGTGCAGATCCTGGAAGATCATGAATCCACTTTGTCTTCCGTCGTGCGCATCCTCCGTGAAGCCGGCGTCGAGGCGACTGCGCCACTCCAGCGCCGGCGTGATCCGATAGCCGGCGTGCAGTCGGGCCTGAAAACGGGTACGATCGATGACCGGATCCAGTTTCAAGGCCTCGCCGCCGTCAACGCCGGCACCCTTTGTCTCGCTGCGTAGTTCAAAGTAGGTATCCAGCTTGCGTTTGATCGTATAGGTAAGCCGGAAGCGGTATTCCCGACCGCTGCTCGGTGCATCGATATTATAACGAAGCCACGGGTGACGCCACACGTCTACGTAGGCATTCGCACGCCACCGCAGGCCGGGCCGGAGTTCCAGACCCAGATACAGCCCGGTTTCATTGCGCCCCCCGGCCGTTTCTCCGAACGGGCGGGCGTTTAGCGCCCGGTACTCGGGAGCGTAACGGCGGTACAATAGCACCAGGTCGACCTTCGGGTCCAAACCGACGTTTACGCCGTGCAGCATGGCCAGGCCACTCGCTTGGGGAGTTGCCCCGTGTCCGCCGGAAAACGCTATTCCTGCGACCTCGCCAAAAAAAGAAAAATTGCGAAGGCGGTAGCGGTAGTCAAGGCTGACATTGCCCAGGTCGGTACCGCGGAAATAGTATCGGTTATAGGCTTGTTCACGGGGAAGCAGCGGGGTACTCAGGTGCTCGCCGACAAAATTGATTCCTACCTGTAGTCGGCGGAGGGGTTGGTAGCGGAGATTCCCTCCGTAGGTGGTTTGGCCCACCAGCCGCCGGTCATCCAATTCGTTGCGGGTACGGTGGTAGCCGCTCAGGCTAAGGGAGGAAACGCTAAGGGAATCCGCGGCCAGGTTGCCCGTCCGGTTCTGCCGCCCGCCGAAGACGGTTGCCTCCCAGTGCCGGCCCAGGTCGAGTGTCACGCCCGCCCCCCGCACGAAGCTGAATTCGTTCACGCTGGCGTAGGGCTGCAGGGTAGGGGAGCTACGCGCTACCGTTGTCGTATAGCTACTTTTGCCAAAACCGAAGCCGGTAAACAGAATCAATCCTTGGCCAAAGCTCACCGAAAAATCCCCGAGCGCCAGCGCCCGTACCCGCCGGTTCAGGTTCCGCACGAAGAAGTGTACCCCGTAGTAATCGAAGCCTCGGCGGACATCTTCCCGCCCGAAAAAGACTTCACCGGGATCCTTCTCCGCCACCACTCCGAAGCTGAGTTGGTTGCCGTAGCGCTGTCGGTATTTCAGGTAAAGCCGGTCCGGGCTGCCCAGGTAACGCGGATCCGCCGGGTCGTAACCCCGTGCCCTTTCTAAACGTCGGCCACCGCGTACGAAAAGTTCCCGCTGGCCCTCGGTAAGCAATGTCTTTAAGGGTACGGTCACATCGTCCAGTCCCTTATCGACCGTCACGAAGGGGAGCAAGCGCCGGATCGTTTCCATATCCAGACCCGGCACGGCCTGCAGTTCATAGATACTGATGAAACCGTCCATCAGGTCGCGGTAGGTGAGCAGGCGATCGGTCTGCAGGGGGCTGAGCAGAAAGGTGGCGTTCAGTTCCTCGGCCGTGGCCCGGTTCAGATCGAGGGGGCGTCGCTCGTATCCTTCCAGGAGGGAAAAGGCGTCGTTGAAGGTGAATTCGCCTCCTTCTTCGGCATCCTGTGCGATCACGTCCTCAATAAGCTGCTCGGTCGTTTCCTCCTGTGCGGCCACGGTGTAGCCGGACAGGAGGAAGCAGGAGAGGGCGGCGGCGCGCAGGAAATAAGATGGGAACCCTACCATCCCTCCCGGATGTTGTCGCGAATTCCGGCCAGGAGACGGGTCCGGGCCTCGACGCTGGCCCAACCGATGTGCGGGGTCAGGAAGAGTCGATGGCGATCCTTAACGGAGAGGTAGGGGTGGTCGGCAGGTAGGGGTTCCTGGGTGAAAACATCTACCGCAGCCCCCGCGAGCAGGTTCTCATCGAGCGCCCTCACCAGATCCGCTTCTACCACGATACCCCCGCGCGCCACGTTGATCAGATAGGCGGAAGGGGACATCATTTTAAGCTGCTCGTAGCCGATGAGCCCGTCAGTTGCCTCGGTCAATGCGCAGTGTATACTGATGACCTGGCAGCTGCTTAATAATTCTTCCAGTTCCAGCCGCTCGTAGGGCACGTCGTGATTAGTTCCGCTGGTGCTGTGGTAAACGACCTTGGCTCCGAAGGCCTCCGCCAGTTTGGCCACCCGGGTTCCGATGGTCCCCAGGCCGATAATGCCGAAGCGGGCGTCGCCCAGTTCGTAAAAGGGGTGGCGCCACATGGTGAAGTCCTGCGCTTTGCTGTATTCCCCATCGTGCACGGCGTCATTGAGGTGGGGCAGGTCCATGGCCATGGTCAGGAGGGCGGTGATAGTCAGTTGGGCGACGGAGTCGGTGCTGTATCCGGCCACGTTACGGATGGGGATATCGCGCGCGTCGGCGGCTTCTTTATCGACGTTATTGACGCCCGTAGCCGCTACGCAAATGAGACGGAGATCCGGCAGGTCGCCGATTATATCCGCCGTCAGCTGCACCTTGTTGACGATGACGACCTGGGCCCCCGCGGCGCGTTCCACTACTTGCTCCTGTTGGGTTCCCGAATAGGAGGCAAAGGATCCGAGCTCGTCGAATTTGTCAAAAGCGGGCAGGTCCTCGACGCTGGCGGCATCGAGAAATACTATCTTTGGGTCGGTGGGCATACGGGGCGTTTTGTGCTCCGTAAATTATAACGCCCGTCGTAAACAAACCAGCGAACCCGGTCGCTTTAGTCGGTATGCGTTTCCAACCCCGTTTCCTTGTATTCATTTGTTGTCTGTTTGCCGTGGGGCTACACGCCCAGGAAGCTGAAATCAGCGGTACGGTCACCAACGTGGAGGGCGATACCCTTACGGGCGCTTCTTTGCAGGTGGTCGGATCGGTCATCGGGGCGGTAACCGACGTGGAGGGTCACTTTACGCTGGGTGTTCCCCCGGGACGCATCCGGTTACTCGCCACCTATATTGGCTACGAAAATTACGATACCACGCTGGAGGTGAGTACGACGGATCGGGAAATCGACCTGCACATCGTCATGACCGAATCCTTCGTGGACATGGGCGAGGTGATCGTGTACGGTCGGCGGGCTTCCGGGCAGGCGCAGGCGCTCCGGCTACAGCAGTCAGCGATCACGCAGCAGACGGTCATTCATTCGGAACTGTTCAACAAGTATCCCGATATCACGCTGGCCGAGACCGTGCAGCGGATGCCCGGCGTCACGATCACCCGCAACCGCGGCGAGGGAGAGCTGGTACAGGTCCGGGGTCTACCCGAGCAGTATACCGCCATCTCGCTCAATGGACAGCGCCTGCCGGCCGTACAGCCCGAAGCGGACCGGGCCGGTAGCCTCGACATCATCCAGTCGAACCTGGTGGAGCAGGTAAGGGTGGTGAAGGCCCGCAGCGCGGACATGGACGCCGACGCAATCGGGGGTACGGTCGATTTCCGGATCCGACAACCCGAGCGGCAGTTTGAAGTCCTGGTGCAGGGCGGAGCCGGTACGAACTTCGGCTTCGACCGCGCGGATGATATCAACACGGGTATCGCCCAGGGGGCGGTGGTGCTCAATTCGGAACTAAGCGACGAGCAGGTCTACGGCCTGGGAGCGGGAAGCTTCTTTCGCCACGCGCGCGGCAATCGTATGCAGCGGTACGACTACGGCGAGAACGGGGTGACGGGTCGGTCCGTTAGCCGGGTGCGCCCCATCGATACGGATCGGATCACGAGCAAGACCGGTCTGGTGGGGGCGGTCGAGTTACGGCCAAGTATCTACAACCGCTTACGGCTTAGCTACAACTACAGCGCTATCGACGAGGATGTCTACGCCCGAGAAACCAATTTCGGATCCTTCAACAGTGGTTTTGAAAATCGCATCACCAGTCGGTGGACCGAAGAGCGCCGGCTCAATATGGTTGCGCTGGAGGTAGAGAATAACTTCAGCAAGACGCAGCTTAACTACGCCCTGAGTTTTGCCAGTACGGGTGAACGGCTCACCGGCCGGCAACGGGCGTATAACCTGGTCGAGACGGGAGCCTCACCGGATATCACGGAGGAAGAGTATCTGAATCTGACCCCCTTCGATACAAAGTATCCCGATCAGGAAATCCCCCGGCAAAGCACGGAGCAGCAGAATCTAGATCTGGTGGAGGACATTGCCATCGGGGGAATCAACCTCACGCGCTACGTGAATACCGCCCGCACCAGCTTTTTGCGGGTAGGCGCGCGGTACCGCATCAAGGAGCGTACCTACCAGGAGTTCTTCCTCCGGGACGAGCGTCCTACTGCCTCCAGTGTCCAGGGTGGTGCCTTCGCCGATCTGGGTGCGGAGGAGCCCTTGATCGACCAACCCGATCTCGGCGATGGGCCAAACTACTCCGCGGGCGAAAAGATTGCCGCCGGTTACCTGATGTTTGTGCGCAACTGGAATGCCAAATTGAGTACCTCGACCGGTCTGCGTTACGAGTATACGGATGTCGATTACGAGCTGAGCCGGTCCGGGATGGCTGACTCCCTTTCCTACAGCGACCTCTTTCCCAGTTTCAATATTACCTACCGCGTTCGTCGGGACCGCCAATTCCGGTTTGCCTACTACTCAGCCATCGCCCGGGTGCCTTACTCCACGCTGGTACCCACCTCCGATTTTCAGGAGCGCCGGCAGGCCCGACTGGACGTGTACAGTATTGGCAACACCGATGTGGAACCCACATACAGTAACAACTTCGACCTGGTCTTCGAGCGCTACGGTCGCAACGATGGCTTGATCAGTGTAGGCGTGTACGCCAAGTTTTTGGAGAACCCTACCGTTCGGACGGCCACCTATGAGTCCGTAAACAACCAGCCCACCTTCGGATACAGCCTGCTCAATACGTCGGACGCCCAGCTCCTGGGTTTCGAACTCGGCTTCTACCAAAATCTGGCTTTTCTCAATCAGGGCTTGCGCTTTCTCAACCTGAACGGTAACCTCAACTTTAACCGCTACCGCCTCCAGGACGACGCTTTTGAGGGCTCCACACTAGCGCAGGCACCACGCCGGGCGGCCAACCTGAGTTTGGTCTACAGTAACCCTAAGCAGCGCCTCAACCTTGTCCTGGCCGGCAATTACCGCAGTTCCACCCTGGACTATCTGCAGGATGGTCAGCCCGTTTGGATCAACGCCGTCATCAGTCTGGACCTTGCCGCTGATTACGAGCTCTTCAAGGATATTTCCGCCTACGCCCGGCTTAATAATGCTACCGATCACCGGTCCGAACGGTACATCGGTCAGCCCGATGAGGATGATTCTTTGTTGCTTTCGACTACGAATTACGGTATCTGGGGGGTGGTTGGGCTTCGTTGGCGACCCGAGTAGGCCTGACAGGGACTTACCGCCCGGCGATTTATTACCGATGTGCCTCCGGCAAACCCAGTCACCTCCCGTTCCAGTTCTTTGCCCGCCGAAGGCGATATTTACG
>JBASAV010000244.1:0-3820 GCA_049650785.1 Lewinella sp.
AGGTAAGGGGAAGCGCGGGCGGTCGCAGTCGACGAAGCTGATCAAAAAATTCGCGCAAGTGTCTATTTTCCCAAAGGACCTGGTGGAGCTGCTGTTCTATCGGGCGGAACTGATGGCCGAATACATCGCCGCCCGCCGCATCGACAGTGAGGCGTATCACGCGAGTACAGAGAAGGCCTTCGCGGATGCGGCCGCGATGGCGGAAAAAGAGGTGTTGTTGGACCTTTTCGGGGACGGGGCACGGCAGCTAACCGAGCTTTTCGAAGGCCAGCGCCGGAATCGACAATACAGCTTTTACCCTATTTACCGTCAGTATTGGGAAGGCTGAGGGTGATCTGGTTTTCCTGGTAGGCGCCTGGGCTGCTACCGAAGTGGTCGCCGAAGCTACGGGTGAAGTAGCTGACGCTATTGAAACCGCATCGTAGAGCTACCTCCCGTATGCTGCGCTTGGGATCAAGTAGCAGGCTGGCCGCGAGCTTGAGCCGTTCGCTATTAATAAACTCGACCGGCGAACAGTCCAGTTCATTGCGGAAGGCGCGGTAGAAGGCCGACTCGCTCATGCAGGCGATCCGACTTAGTTGAGCTACGGTGAGCTTTTCATCAAGGTGGTTGCGGACGTAGGTGATGACGGCGTCCAGCGGACTACGGGTAGCCCGGTCAGCGGCGCTGCGCAGATGGTACTGGCGGGATTCCGACTGCATGATTCGGATCAGCAACTCCCGGAGATGCATGTGGACGAAAAGATCTTTGGATGGGTGCCCCTCGGCACACAGAAATACGAGCCGCTGCAGGAGTTGGGTAATGGCGGGCTGCTGGGTAAAGTGAAAATTGTAGTCGCTGGCCGACCATTCCGTACCGTCCGCGCGCGGGCGGCGCTCGTTCATGAGTTGTAAGACCTTGGCTACTTCGTTTTCATCAATGGCCAGTGCCAGACACTTGGTCGGTTGCCGCTCGGTGGCGTCCGGAAAGTCGATGACCATCCGCTCATTGGCGGGAAGGAGGATAGACTCCCCGGGGAGGAAAGCGAAGCCAGGGTCTTCGCGCAGGTGCATGATCTTCCGCCCCCGGATCATACTCGCCAGTACCGGCTGATCGAACTGTAACTCGACGGCGGCGGCCGTTTCGTGGGTTTCGAAAAGATTCAGCTCTAGCGCCTCCATACTGTAAGTTGTCCGGTTCTCCACCAGCGTCTGAAGGGAAGTGCTACGTAATTGATCGGTCTGGAGCATGCCCCAACAATACGGAATATAGGGGCAAAAAGATGACGGTTTACCTTATATAATTACGATGAGGTCAGGTGTTGAAGGAGGATTGTAGTATTCTGCAAGGGGAATGCAGGATTGTGCAAGGAAGGGGAGATGGAATAGAATACATTGTATATCAGAGAGGCATTGCACGGATTGGAACGGCATATTACCTGCGCTCGGCGCCCAAATTCTCAATTGCCCTCTTCGCTTTTAACTATTAAACTAACAAACGATCATGAGCACCACCGCTACAACAACCGCTGAAACGCTACAGAAACCCAAATTCAAAGACCAGTACGAAAACTTCATCGGAGGAGAATGGGTCGCCCCGACCAACGGGGATTACTTCGATAACGTTTCTCCCGTCGACGGCAATTCCTTTACCCGCATTCCGCGCTCTACCAAGGAGGATGTCGATAAAGCCGTGAAGGCCGCCCGTAAAGCCGCCGAGTCCTGGAACAACACCTCCGCTACCGAGCGTAGCAACCTTTTGCTGAAGATTGCCAACGTGATGGAAGAGAACCTGGAAGTCCTGGCCCGCGCCGAGACCTGGGATAATGGTAAAGCGATCCGCGAAACCCGCGCCGCCGATATGCCGCTGGCTATCGATCACTTCCGCTACTTCGCCGGTGTCATTCGTGCGGAGGAAGGTGGTGTGGCCGAGCTCAACAGCGATACGGTATCGATGAATATCTGGGAGCCCCTCGGCGTGGTTGGCCAGATAATTCCCTGGAACTTCCCCATCCTGATGGCCGCCTGGAAACTTGCACCCGCCCTCGCCGCCGGTAACTGCGTGGTACTGAAGCCCGCCGAGCAGACCCCGGTAGGTATCCTCATCCTTATGGAAATGATCCAGGACATCCTGCCCGCAGGTGTGCTTAATATCATTAACGGATTCGGAGTCGAAGCCGGTAAGCCATTGGCCAGCCACCCGGATATCAACAAGATTGCCTTCACCGGTGAAACTACCACGGGGCAGTTGATCATGCAGTACGCGTCGAAGAACATCATCCCCGTGACCCTGGAGCTCGGTGGTAAGAGCCCGAACGTATTCATGGAGAGTGTCATGGAGGCCGACGACGAGTTCTTCGATAAGTGCCTGGAAGGTGCCGCTATGTTCGCCCTTAACCAGGGAGAGGTATGTACCTGCCCCAGCCGCCTGCTCGTGCAGGAGTCGATTTACGACAAGTTCATCGAGCGTTTCATCGAGCGCGTGGAAGCCATCAAGATGGGCAACCCCCTCGATCCCGAGACCATGATGGGTGCCCAGGCCAGCAACGATCAGTACGAGAAGATCCTGAAATACATCAAGATCGGTAAAGAAGAGGGCTGTGAAGTGCTCACCGGTGGCGGTGCCGCCCACGTGGATAGCCTCAGCGGCGGATTTTACGTCAAGCCTACCGTACTGAAGGGCAATAACAAGATGCGCGTCTTCCAGGAGGAGATCTTCGGTCCCGTGCTCTGCGTGACAACCTTCAAGGACGAAACCGAAGCCATTGAGATCGCCAACGATACGCTCTACGGTTTGGGTGCTGGCGTCTGGACCCGCGACATGCACGAAGCCTACCGTCTGCCCCGCGCCATCAAGGCCGGTCGCGTGTGGGTGAACTGCTACCACGATTACCCCGCCCACGCGCCCTTCGGTGGGTATAAGAAGTCGGGTATTGGCCGTGAGAATCACAAGATGATGCTCGACCACTACCGTCAGACCAAAAACATGCTCATCAACTACAACAAGGCAAAGTTGGGCTTCTTCTAGGCCGGAACAAATCCCACTAACTAAAACCATCATGGCCGGCCGGTACCCACCGGTCGGCCATTTTTAAATTATACCCCCATGCCCCAAGTAGACATCACCGATCGCGCCCGCGGCGTCATCGACCAACTAAAGGAAAAGCACGGCCCCCTCATGTTTCACCAGAGCGGCGGCTGCTGCGACGGTTCCTCCCCCATGTGCTTTCCCGAAGGCGAGCTGATGGTCGACGACGACAATGACGTGCTGTTAGGTGAAGTGCACGGCTGTAAGTTTTATATGTCCACCTTTCAGTACGAATACTGGAAGCACACCCACCTCACCCTGGACGTCACCGAGGGTAGGGGGGCTAGTTTTTCGGCGGAGATTCCGCTGGGGTTGCGGTTTGTTATTGACTCCCGGTTGATGACGGAGGCTGACAATTCGTGAATTGGTGAATTTTTGAATGGGTGAATTAGCGGCATATCGCCTCTCGCTTCGCTCGAGTAGGGGAGGGGTAGTGTAGCCGGACACTCAAAGGTGCTAGCACACTTTGAGGTCCTGTGCTTCTCCCCGTATCCACGGCCACAGGACCTCAGCGTGTCGCCTGGCGATAGCCGGTGACCCGCGAATGTCCGGGACGCATTGGTATTCACTCCTTGAAAATGTTCTGTTCTACCCGGACACTCATAGGTGCGAGCACACTTTGAGGTCCTGTGCTTTTCCGTTGGAATGACGTCCGCAGGACCTCGGAGTGTCGCCTGGCGGTAGGAGACTGTTCAGAAAAGTGTGTCTACATTATTCATTGACTGACACTCTTTACTATGCCTAAGAAAAAGAA
>JBASAV010000245.1:0-4250 GCA_049650785.1 Lewinella sp.
CTTCGTACGGCAAAAAACCAATGAGGCTTTGACCGGTATCGCCAACGTGCAAACCCTAGTTAGATGCCAAGTGATCATGTTGGCTCGCTTCCCTCCTATTTGCCAGCCAGGCTGTCGCGATGTAGACCCCATTCCGGATATGCTTGAATCCAGACAGCACCAGGTTAGCAACAGCATCAGCAACGCCTACTCCACCCGCCGATTCACCAATCCAACCATTCACCAATTCCCCAATTAAAAAACCCGTACCTTTGCGCGCTTAAACCGGCACCCCCAAAAGCCAACCGTCTATGCAGCCTATTCGCAACATCGCCATCATTGCCCACGTCGACCACGGCAAGACCACCCTGGTGGATAAAATGCTCCTCGCCGGGCAACTCTTCGGCGACCACGAAAACCCCGGTGAGCTGATCATGGACAGCAACGACCAGGAGCGCGAGCGCGGCATCACCATCCTGGCCAAGAACGTTTCCATTCAGTACCAGGGCACGAAGATCAACATCATCGATACCCCCGGTCACGCGGATTTCGGCGGCGAGGTGGAACGGGTGCTCAATATGGCCGACGGCGTACTGCTACTCGTGGATGCCTTCGAAGGCCCCATGCCCCAGACCCGTTTCGTAATGGATAAGGCCCTGAAGCTCGGTCTCAATCCGTTGGTAGTCATCAATAAGGTGGATAAGCCCAACTGTACCCCCGAGGAGGTTCACGAGATGGTCTTCGACCTGATGTTCAGCCTTGATGCCACGGAGGAGCAACTCGACTTCCCCACCATCTACGGCTCCGCCAAGAACGGCTGGATGAGCGAAGACTGGAAAAAACCCTCCGAAAATATCCTGCCCCTGCTCGACGCCATCCTGGAACACATCCCGCAGGCGGAGATAAAGGAGGGAAACACCCAAATGCTTGTTACCAGCATCGAATTCAGTAAGTACATCGGCCGGATGGCCATCGGCAAGCTGAGCCGCGGTACCCTTAAGCGCAACCAGGCGATCACCCTGATCAGCCGCGAGGGCGAGGAGACCAAACAGCGGGTACGTAACCTGTACGTGTACGAAGGCTTCGGTCGTACGGAGGTCGAAGAGGTGCAAACCGGCGATATCTGTGCCGTTTTCGGCGCCGAAGGATTCGAGATCGGGGACACCATCGCTGACGGCGAGAACCCCGAGGCGCTGCCCACCATTGCCATCGACGAGCCGACGCTGAGCATGGTCTTCACCATCAACGACAGCCCCTTCTTCGGTAAGGAAGGCAAGTACGTCACCAGTCGCCACATCAAGGATCGCCTCACGGCCGAACTCGAACGTAACCTGGCCCTCCGGGTCGAGGACGGCGAAACCGCCGACAAGTTCAAGGTTTTCGGTCGCGGCGTCATGCACCTCTCCGTACTCATCGAGACGATGCGTCGCGAAGGATACGAACTCCAGATCGGCCAGCCCCAGGTTATCGTGAAGGAAATCGACGGCGTCAAGCAGGAGCCAGTGGAAGAACTGACGGTGGACCTGCCCGACGAAATGTCCGGTACCGCCATCAACATGATCACGCAGCGCAAGGGACAAATGCTCAGCATGACCCCAAAGGCCGAGCGCGTGGTGCTCGAGTTTGAGATCCCCTCCCGCGGCATTATCGGGCTCCGGTCCAATATGCTCACCGCCACCCAGGGCGAGGCCATCATGACGCACCGCTTCAAGGAGTTTCAGCCCCATAAGGGCGATATTCCCGGACGCCTGAACGGTTCGCTGATCTCCATGGAGAACGGCAAGGCGATTCCTTACTCGATCAACAACCTGCAGGACCGCGGTCGCTTCTTCATCGATGCCAACGAAGAAATCTACGAGGGCCAGGTGATCGGTGAAAACAGCCGCGCCGTGGACTTAGTCATCAACGTCACCAAGACCAAGAAGCTGACCAACATGCGGTCGTCCGGTAACGACGATAAAGCTCGCCTCGTACCGCCGCGCAAATTCTCGCTGGAGGAGGCGCTGGAGTACATTCAGGCAGATGAGTACGTAGAAGTAACGCCGGAGAGCCTGCGCCTGCGGAAGACCCTGCTGCGCGAGGCGGAGCGTAAGCGTGGGGAAAAAATTACTATGTAATTTTTTTAGTCGGCTTTGCCGGGTAGTGGCCTTTAGTCACCTTCGGTGTTTTAGTCAGCTTTGCCGTTTAGTGGCCTGCGGCCTTTAGTAGCCTTCGGCTGTTAGTGGCCTTCGGCCGTGCGTCGGCTTTGCCGGATAGGGGCGTAGCAGGTACTTTGCGGCGGGGCGCAGGGCAATTGACCTTACCGGAAGGGGAGCCTGTTATATCTTTGTACCTGAATTTGACCGTTATGCCCCATTCCTATACCCGACACCTTCCCGTTTTACTGGCGCTGATCTTTCTGGCCGCCGCCAGCCGGCTGCTGCCACACTGGCCGAACTTCGGTCCGGTGGGGGCTATGGCGCTGTTCGGTGCGGCCACCTTCCAGCGGCGATGGATGGCCTTCCTGGTCCCCTTCGCGGCCCTGTACGTGAGTGATCTGGCATTGAATAATATCTTCTACAGCCAGTACTACGAGGGCTTTTACTGGGGCTTCAGCAGTTGGGTGTACGTGGGATTCCTGGTCACTATCCTGCTGGGCTTTGGCTTGCTGCGGAATAAGACATTCAGTTGGTCACGCATCGGAGGCGCTACGGTAGCGGGGACGCTCGTTTTTTTCCTCGTGACCAACTTCGGGGTGTGGCTCGGCTCGGCTATGTATCCAAAGAGTGGTGCCGGTCTGATGGCCGCCTACACCGCGGGATTACCCTTCCTGCTCAACAGCGCGGCGGGTAATATTTTATTTGCCGGCCTGCTCTTCGGCGGTGCCCGTTACCTCGCTTCCCGGCCCACCATCGCTGGCGTCCGGGAGCGCGCGTAAATTGTTTGGGGAAGATGAATTGGTTTACCAGGATCGTACTGCTTTGTCTGCTGTTCTCGGCTTCCCGGGCCTCGGCGCAGATCGTCAACATCGAGGATCAGCGTAAAGGTTTCGACAGCATTGGCTGGTACGGCCAGATCGACCTGGGCGGTTCACTGACGCGAAATGTCAATCAGGTCATCACCGGCAATGGCGCCATCCGCGTCGACCGGAAGGGCAATACAAATTCCCTGCTGGGCATCATCGATTATAAGCTCGTGCAAGTCAGCGGCGACAATGCGCTGAACGCTGGTTTCGCCCACCTCCGTCATGCCTATTACTTAAACGATAAGTGGCGTTGGGAAACCTTCGGGCAGCTGCAGTACAACGAGCAGATCCGCCTGCAGTTACGTGGCTTGGTGGGTACCGGTCCGCGGTTAAAGGTTCTTTCCATCGACGATAACCGCATGTACATCGGGACGCTCTATATGTACGAGTACGACGAGGTGGCGGACGGGGAAATCATCTACCAGAATCACCGCCTGAGTAGCTATCTCAGCTTTAACTTCTATCCCTGGGAGCAGTTTTCCGTATCCAACACCACGTACTACCAACCCATCCTGCCCGATTTCCGGCTTTCGCGCGTCTCCACCGTCACCTCGCTATCGCTACAGGTGACTGACCGGCTATCCGTTCAGACCCGCTTCAGCCTCACCCGCGATGCCCTGCTCAACCAGGGATTGCCCGACGTGCCGAATACGACCTACGAATGGGTAAACGGACTGCGATATCAGTTCTAAGCGCGCACTCGCCCGACCAACATAGGACCTCGTAGTGTGGCGGTAGCGACCTACGAGTGTCCGGCCTGCCCAAAGGCATCCGACCTAAAAGTGCAGCCATATCGACCCGCAAGTCCCTGCCCGTTCGTATCCATGTCCGCCATCCTATCGTCCCACCCAGTATCTTTAAGCAGCCCAACCACCCAGCCATGAACAATATTCTATTCCCGTTGCTACTATGTCTCGTCTTCGCTAGCTGCGGGGAAGAAAACGAAAGTATGTCCGAAGCCAATTACCCTGCTATTCCCGTTAGTTACCCCGATACCCGCACCGACAGCACCGAGGACGATTACTTCGGCACCACCGTGTCCGATGAATACCGCTGGCTGGAGGACGACAACAGCGTAGAAACCAAAGACTGGGTCACCCGGGAAAACAAAGCCACCTTCGGTTACCTCGAGCAGATCCCCTTCCGCGGTGATATCGAGGAACGCCTGACCGAGCTGGTAAACTATCCCCGGCTCTCCTCCCCTAACAAGGTGGGCGATTACTATTTCTACAGCCGCAACGACGGTTTGCAGAATCAGGCCGTGATC
>JBASAV010000246.1:0-19128 GCA_049650785.1 Lewinella sp.
AGTTTGTTCCGTTGATCGCTGCTGACGCAGCGGAGCGATGCCGAGCATTAGCGTAGTCTTCCGGGTACCGGTAGTTGATTAGTCGTCCGCCCAGCGGTAGCTGGTCTGCCGACGGGTCAGGTAGGCGCGGCGCACAGGTAGGGTGAGTAAGATGATCGGAGATTAGGTACCCGTCCAACGGATTTTGCGCGGACGGCCTACCCCGTCCGCGCCAGCTCGGTGGGACGGGTCCCCGCTAAAAATAACCTCGGATCCCGGTGCAAGACCGCAGTTTTCACGGCGTTGTAGCCTATAGAGTTTAAAGTAATATTATCTCTTTTGCTATATGGTGGCATACCGCTCTCTTATTCCGTCCATTGCCGTGCTCATCCTGACCTTGAGCCTGTATCAATGTACCCCCGTTCGCATACAGAACTCCGGCACCGGGGTATTGGTAGGAATATCTGCTTCGTCGTCAGCCCTAGCCGCCTCTGGTAAGGGGATTACCATTACGATCACCAATGTGCGTACCGGTCAGTCCTACGTCTCCCGCCCTCTAGGTCCGCTGTCTAACCATAGTGTTCTGCAGAACGTCGTCCCCGGTCAATACCTGGTCACCCGGCTGGACCTTCCGGTTGGTAGCCTCACCTTTACCAATCAATCGGAGCAGCTGGCCGATTACTTCGGGACCCTGGATTTTAGGAGTGGCGAAAAGTACTACCTGGGCAACTTCCGGGGGCGGCAGCGCATAGGTACCCGGAATATCCTGACCCTGCAGCTCGCCGAGTCAGAGGTGCCGGAGAAATTAGTCGAAAAGGTTGAAGACCAGTCTACGGGCTATAGCGATGCAGCTTTCATCCTCATCAGCCCACCGACGGAAAGCCAATTGATGGTGTATTGACCGTACGAGGTCCGGCAGCCTGCCAGTAATTGATTGAAGTGAAAAGCAATATAGGATTATGGCCTACACCGTCATCTACGAAGACGAAAAAGGCAACTCTTTGAGATCATTTTCGCAAGATATCGACTTGCCTTTTTAAAGTGATCTTGAAAAGTCATCATATCCGCTACTCAAATACTTGGACCCCTACGGTGATACTACCTTCAATCAGCTCATGCTAGCAGATCTTCTTCTGGATCTGCAGCGCTTACAACAGGAAGGAACTAATCTGTCAAATCTGATTAAGTTTGTCACCGCATGTCGTGGTGAGACGCACACTTACTTGAAGTTTTTCGAAGACTGATGTCTGCCGAAAGGGTTCTTCTTTCGACCGAAAAAGTACAGGCACTGCGTAACACCATAATCATCGGACCAGAGGTCCTCCACCCGTGATTCTCCTCTGCACCAGTGCCCTACCCCACCAATTTCTCCACCGTAATCGGCAAATCCCGCACCCGCCGCCCCGTAGCCAGGTACACGGCATTGGCGATGGCAGCCGCCGTCGGTCCCTGCGCCGCCTCGCCCGCGCCTAGCGGGGGCGCACCGGGTCGATCGAGGATGGAAACGGATACCTCCGGTACGTCCGGAAAGCGCAGTATGGGGTACGTCTCCCAGTCCAGGCTGATGATGCCGTTCGTATTCCACTTCACCTCCTCCAGGGTAGTCAAGCTAGCCGACTGGATCATGCCGCCCTCGGTCTGGTTTTTAATGCCGTCCGGGTTGATCGTCTGCCCGGCGTCAATGGCACCGACCAGCTGTAGAATCCGCAGTTTCTCCGCGGCCGCATCGTAGGTTACTTCGGCGGCCACGGCGAAATAGGCAGCCTCGTTCTTATAGCGGGCAAAGGCAAAGCCCCATCCCCGGCCGTCCTCCGCGTTCTTTTCTGACCAGTCGACCTGCTGGCTGACTTCTTCAATCACCGCTCTGGCGCGCTGGTCGTCCAGGTGTTTCAGGCGGAATGCCACCGGGTCCTCCCCCGCCCGCTCCGCCAGTTCGTCCATGAAAGATTCGATGGCGAAAATGTTGCCATAGGCCCCGAGGCTGCGTAAGGCGGATACTCGCAGGGGACCTTCAATCCTATGTGCGTCGATTTGGAGGTGCGGGATCCGGTACAGCGGCTGGCTGTTACGGTAGCCACCACCGAGAAAGCCTTCGGTGGGCGCTTCGGGACCATCTTGCAGATATTGGGCGGCCAGCAATTCGGCCGCATCACCTCCCGGCCGGTGACTGTGCACGTCCGTCCAGATACTAGTGGTCCAGGATACGATCCGGTTGTCATCATCCAGGGCACCCCGCAAAGCCAGTCGCATCGCCGACCCATACGGTTCCCAACCGTGCTCGTCCTCCCGCATCCACTGCACCCGTACCGGACGGTCCGGTACCGCCACGGCGATCCGGGCGGCGTCGGCAGCCGCATCGTCCGCGCCGTTGTGGCCGTAGCATCCCGAGCCACGCACACCGATCACGCGGACATCATCGGGCGACAGGCTCAGCATGGAGGACACCGAGTCCCGGAGCGGATAGACCCCCTGTGAGTGGGTCCAGATGGTAAGCCGCTTGTCTTTGTACTGTGCCACGGCACACGACGGACCGATGGAGCCGTGCATCTGGTAGGGACGTGTGTAGACGGCTTCCAGGCGGGCGGAGGAACCTTCCCACTCCTTTTCGGCATTCGGAGCCGAAGCAACCACTTCGCTGTTGGTCACCCGGCCGGGCATGTCGCGGAACAGATTGGCCGGGTCCGGCAGTGCGTCGGTAACGGCCCAGTCGCTTTTCTGGCGTAGGGTCTGCCAGGCCCGTATCGCGGCGTATTCGTCCGTGGCGACCACCGCCAGGTAGTTACCGTCATGCACGAGCTGGATGACGCCCGGCTGGGCTTCCACTTCCGGGGCGGGAAACGATTGCAGCGTGGCCCGGTAGACCGGTGGTCGTACGACCCGCGCGTGCACCATCCCCGTCGGCCGCATATCCTGCACGTAACCGTCCTGATCGTCACCGGCCCGCCCGGTCACCATAGCAACGATCTCGGACCGGGGCTCCGATTTACCGACCAGCTGGTAGTCGGACGGATCTTTCTGCGGGGCATCGCGGGATACCTGGGTAGTGAGTTGCTTTCCGGCGACCAGTTCACCGTACGTAACCTCCCCCAGTCCCGTAGCGCTGATTACGCCTTCGCTGACGCTCAGGTCCACCACGGTGGCACCCAGCTCGTCTGCGGCGCGTTCGAGAAGCTGCTGCCGCGCCGTAGCCGCCGCCCGCCGGATGGCGCTTCCACTACCCTCAATGGATGCACTGCCGGCGGTGTAGCTTTCATTGGCGGTGTGGCCGGTATCGGCCATGATGATGCTGACCTGATCCAGGCGGAGGTCCAGCTCGTCGGCGGCAATCTGCCGTAGCGCAACGAGGATTCCCTGCCCGATAGCAATCTTACCGGTCAGTACGGTCACCGTATTATCCTCGTGGACCCGAAGCCAGGCGTTGACCTGCCCACTATCCGGCGGACGCTGGTTGGCCAGCTGTGGAGAACCGCCGGAACCGGCAGCCTCCGCTTCACCCGAACAGCTTTCCGTGCCGAGCAGGCTGAAACCGACGGCGAGGTAGCCCGACAGGTGCAAGAAGTCCCGACGGTTGGGTGCGGCGGGGGTAACATTGCTGATTGGTGTTTCCATGGTAATTGGGCTATTCGGCGGTTTGTGTGCCGGCCGCGCGGGCTACCGCCCGGATGATCCGGCTATGGGTCCCGCAACGGCAGAGTACGCGCTTTAGGGCTTCTTTTATTTCCGCATCGGTAGGAGAAGGATTTTCATCCAGCAGTCCCTTGGCACACACGATCGCGCCGTTCAGGCAGTAACCGCACTGCGCGGCCTGCTCGTCTACAAAGGCTTGTTGCAATGGGTGCATAACATCTGCTGTGCCGAAAGACTCCAGCGTTTCGATCTCGTGCTGCTGGGCCTGGTCGACGGGAACCACACAGGATGGCTGCGCCTTTCCATCCAATAAAACCATGCACGCCCCACACTGCCGTACCCCACAGCCATATTTGGGGCCGTTAAGGGCCAGATCGTTACGTAGGAAATAGAGCAGCGGCATCTCCGGCTCCAGGTTGGCCTGGTGGGTTTCGCCGTTAACGCGTAGTCGGATGGGTTGTGGCATACTGGCACAACGGAGGGATGCCCCCTTGGTTTTATAGGGCGCCGGAGCGCTGGAGAAGGGCAGTTAAGGCAGTTGACTCTTTTCTCACAGGTCAGTACCCTAGAAGAGCCTGGTATTCGCATTATGTTGTCGCATATACGATATCCGCAACTTTAATTTTAAACCATGCGACGACTCACGTTTGCGTCCCTCCAGGTTAGCGAGCTGTGTTGATTGCTTAACCCTCACTTGCCATGCTAACGGTGATCCTTGCGCAGGCCCTACCCGAATCGGAGAATTTGAAAGCCTTCGCGGACATTAATCCCATCCTAGACGATATGCCGGTCACACTGGCGGGCCTACACGGTCTGATGCTCTACTTTACTCTACGCTACGGAGGGGAAGCAAAACGGCTGGAAGGACACATTCCGCTGCCTACGCTCGGTAGCGGAGACGAGGAAGATTAAATCAATCCCGGAGGTCAAAATAATTACCGAAATAGTTTGCCCGGTTGAAATCCTCAATTACCTCTTGTTCCACCGGTGTGGCGGCCACTACCGGGTGGCGGTCCCACCACTTCGGTCGGTACTTCTTACCGGAGGCGGCGCGTAGGTCGTCGAATGCGGAATCAGCGCTGGCTCCCGCTTTTCCGTTTACCGGTTGGGGTGGAAAGTTTATAAAGAGGGAATTCACTTCCAGGGCGTGCGCCTGTCCCGCTGAGTCATGGTACTGGACGGCTGTTTCAGTGGTCATGGATTGTATCAGACTTGCCCCATCCGCCGCAGTTCGGAATCGGATGGCGGCGGTCAAGCGGCCGGGACGAAAGGTACCCCGCACCGGTTGATCCATCTCGAATTGCTCCAGCGTATACTCGGCCTGTAGCAGCTCCGCCGATCCCTTAAGGATGTACAGGCGGGCGGCGATCAGGCTCCCTGCCTTATCCGCACTGGGCAGGGCATCCACCAGGATGACCTCGCCTGCTTCCTTTTGGATACGCCCGGCAATACGAAAGTCGTACAGGTGATAGGCAGCCGGATTGACGGGCGTCGTGAAATTATCCGGATTATAGGCGTCGTGGTGCACCCTCCACCCGCGGGTGAAATAGGAATGATTGATGAACTGGATGCGATCCGGGGAGGGCGTCACCGCGTAACGCCCCGTCTTCACCTTCCAGTCACCGATGCGTTGGTTAGCGTACTTCACGGTGACGAAATACTCCAGCAGCTCCGTATACTTTCCGTCCAGTCGCGTGGCCTGCCGGTAAAAGCCTTCGCCCCGGTAGGTAGCGTTCTGGTGACTGGCCAGCCGCGCGTAGGCCCGTTCGACCAATTGCAGGGCTTCGGTACCGTCGACCACCACCTCCGGAAGATCGTGTACTTCCCGCTGCATGCGCAGTTCACCCGCACCCTGGCGCACCGAAGTTTTCAGCGTACCGTACATGATGTGGTCGACGCGGATCTCGGCGACGGGGCCCGGGGAGGAAAGTATGTACGACCCCTGCTCGTTGGTGACCGTACCACCGTAGGAGCAGGAGGGGCAGTAAATCGTAGCGAAGGAGATAGATTCGTTAGTGGAAGCGTCGGAGAGCCTACCGCTGAGCTGGTAAAGCGTATCCGGCCGGCTGGTCTGACCGCACAGCAGGGCCGGCAGGGCAAGGGCGAAGAGTACTTTCAGCAAGTCATTTAATTAGGGTGTACGGCAATTTGGGCTCGGGTAACTAAAGATGCGGGAAATAGCCAGTACCGCAAGCTGCGACTGCGTTAAGGTTAGCCTAATCATTTGGCGGTCGTTGCCCTACCCGTCACTATTCCGGGTAGCGGGAAAGCCATGTTGAGATTCCGTTACTGGTCGACCGACACTGCCGGATACTCTCGCCCGGCAGGAAGACTATCTTGGCAGGCCACGTTCCCGATCCCATGCAAAAGACTTATTTCTACCTTCTCCCTGCCTTCCTGACCCTTGCCGCTTCAATGGGTTGCGCTGACGAAGAACTTACCCCTGTTGCCGACCTGCAAGAACTCGATGGGTTCTACGGCCGGGCCGATACAGCTTCCGACAGCCAGGTGCTCGTCATGGATACCATCGCCGGACCCGAAATCGTACCCAGCCCGGCCTGCCTCGCCGTGCTTCCTAACGGCGAAGTTTTCGTCGGGGTGGATATGATGGGATCCTTGGGCAAGGACCCCGGGAAGGGCAGCATCGTCCGCCTGGTCGACGCGAATAACGACGGTACCTACGAGTCCAGCAACGTCTTCGCCGAAGTGGATAATCCCCGGGGCCTCATGCCGGTCGGGGATAAAATGTACGTCCTCCACACCCGCTTTGAGGAAGGGGCCGAGGTGGCCAGCACGATGGACCTCGTCGTCTTCGAGGACGCGGACGGCAACGGGGTGGCCGATGGCCCCTCGAAACCCCTCATCGAAAACATCAGCTCCCCCGCTCCGCTGCAGGACCGCGGCACCGATCACGCCACGAACGGCATCCGCATGGGCATCGACGGGTGGATCTACATCGCCGGGGGAGACTTCGGATTTCACGACGCCACCGACCGCGACGGTACGAAACTGACCATGCTCGGCGGAGGTATCGTACGCGTCCGGCCCGACGGCACGGAGATGGAGGTCTACACCCACGGTACGCGCAATATCTACGACGTCGCCATCGACCCCTTCATGAACATCTATACCCGCGGAAATACCAACGACGGCGGGGGCTGGAACATCCGCTTCCTGCACCACATCCAGAGCGGCGAGTACGGCTACCCTACCCTCTTTAAGCACTTCACCGATGAGATCATTCCCGCGTTAGTGGACGTCGGTGGCGGTTCGGGCGTCGGTAGCTACTTCATGGACGACGACCGTTGGCCCGCCCCTTACAACCACGTACCCATGATGGGCGACTGGGGGCGTAACCAACTGTATATCCACCGCGTGGAACGCGACGGTCCCGGCTTTACGCAGGAGGAGGAAGAATTTATTTCCCTGCCCCAGATTACCGATATCGACCTCGACGGCTCCGGCAGAATGTTCCTTTCGGCCTGGGACGGCGCGGGCTACCGCGGCAGCGATTCTAAAGGTTTCGTCGTGAAAGTGGTCCCCGAAGGCTGGACCTACGAGCCCTTCCCCGATCTGGAAAATGCCACGGCGGAAGCATTGGGGGAAATGCTGATGGCATCGAACTCCGTCTCCCGTTTCCATGCCCAGCAAAAACTCCTGCGCTCGGCGCCCGAAGCAGGAGCGGAAGTTGCCTGGAAAGTGGCCAGCGATGTCAGTCTGCCGCTGGAAGCCCGGGTAGCGGGTATGTATACGTACGCCCAGCTCACCTGCGGGGACGGCATTGAAAATCTGGTGGCCCTGTCCCAGGAGGACCGGATGCTGGAGTTTGCACTGCGGGCGTTGACGGACCGAAAAACGTGTCTGGAAAGCGTACCCATGGAACCGTTTCTGGCCGGCGTGGACGACCCCAATCCACGGGTACAGGCCGCCGCGATTGTCGGACTGGGCCGCCTAGGCAAACAGGAAGCCGCCGAAACCCTGCTGACCGTGAAGGTGCCGGAATCTACGCATGCCCCCGATCTGGACGAGGAAGGTCCGCATGCCACTCCGAATTCAGACATCCTCCTGCCCCACCTGGCCGTAGAGGCGCTGACGCAAATCAACGCGGTGGACGCTACGGTCGAAGCTATACAGACAAATCCCCGCCTGGCCCTCTGGGTACTTCGCTACGTGCACGATACCGAGGCGGTGGAAGGCCTGATCGCGGCCTACGGCGAATCGGATGAGAAAGAAACACGCGACGGTATCCTCACCACGCTGGCCCGCCTGTACCACCGCGAAGCTCCCTACGCCGGTGACTGGTGGTGGAGCACCCGACCGGATACGCACGGCCCCTACTACAAGGCAGAAGACTGGGAAGGCACGGAACGCATCAAGGATTTCCTACTACGGGAAGCCGATGCTGCGGACCGGGGCGGCTTTTTCGCCCGCCTGAACGAACGCCACCGGTTAAATCTGGAGGAACTCGGCACGCTAGAAGAAGCGGAACTCGCGGAGGAGAGTAACGTGGATCTCGACGCCATCACCAGCAAGGAGGGAGAAGTCGGCCAAGCCTCCATCGAGGACGTCATCCTGGCTATGGCCGAACTGGAGGGCAATCCCGCCCGGGGCGAGGAACTCTTCGCCGAGCAGGGCTGCGTGGCCTGTCATGCGGTAGACAAGGGGGAGGTTCAGAAAGGTCCGTACATGGGGCAGATCGGCTCCATCATGACCCGCGACCAGATCACCGAATCCATCCTCAAGCCGAACGCCTCCATCTCCCAGGGATTTTCAACCTACCTGGTAGAAACGGCGGATAACGCCTACGTGGGTTTCGTAACGGCCGAGTCAGCGGACGAGTTGACGCTGCGCGACATCGGCGGCAACGCCACCGAGCTCAAGAAGGGTGACATCACCAACCGCGAGGAACTGGATCACTCCATGATGCCTAACGGACTGGTGAACGGGCTGTCGATGGCGGAACTGGCGTCTTTGGTGACGTTTCTGGAGCAACAGAAATAGCGCCGACGGCCTTCCCCGTCGTTATTTCGCGATAATCCCTTTCTAACCGGGGTGGTGCGGCGGGGCGCAGGTGAACAGAAACCCGGGAACGGTAGATGACTTTGGAAGCCATCCCCAAAAATGACGGGCCGTAAACCGCTGCCTTCAATATGTGTGGCGGAAAAACAGTATCGCAAGGAACAGCCGTAGAGCACGGAAATTCGCGCCCTAAGACATCGCCGATCGATGCTGGGTCCGTGATTTCGTTTACTCGCCGGTGAGTTTTGTCCGCTATTTCAGGTTCATTCTCCTGACGGAGAATGAAAGGGCCCGAGCACAAATCAACCATTGATCTTTCATTGATATATCCGACCATATCCTACACCAATATGGAGAATATGAATACTTGGGTGGGTCAAACGCGACGATTATCAATTATTGACCGGTGGTAAAGAGACGAGCGGTTCGGAGGTATTCAATCGGACGATCATTTATGGGAAATCAGCCCAACGAGGAAGCGGGCAATTACGGGTGGATTAGTAGTAGGAAGGGAAGAAACCGAGCGAGCGAAAAGACTCGGGTATTAGATCTGGTGAATGGGGCATTATTAGAAGTCAACGCCACGCAAATGCCTATCGCTGACGCTTCCATGGGTTTGGCGACCTCGAACCTGGGTGGTAAATAACTTCGTAGAAAAGGAGTCCGGAGAAGCGAACCGGGAGGCTCCTCTAATGCCATTGAACGGGAATCCTGGGAGTAAATGGTCGGCGAAGAAGCATCGGGCGGAGTTCCTATCCCGTGTACAGCGTCAAGTTATCGAGGTAATTAGCGTGGAAGGTGGATTTAAAACCACCGTTCCCCGCTTAAGTCTACACTCCACCAGGGTGCTGATAATCGGTTTTCTCAAGCGGCAAATCGACCATCGGTCTGGCCTACCGCGACTCGTCAAACGCCCTGGAAGGCTATTGACCTGCGCGCCGCCGCCCTTTGGTTTTAAGCGCTTATTTGACGCAGGCAGGGAGTTATATTCACGACTGCATACACCTCCCCCCTTATGGAATCCTTCATTCAGCTTCTCATCTACGTCCACGCCTTTCTCGGGGGCGTCGGCCTCCTCACCGGTGCGGTTAGCCTCGTAACGAGGAAGGGAGGCCAACGACATACCCAGTCGGGAAAGGTCTTCTCCGGTTCGATGATCGGCAGCGCTTTGATCTCGCTCTTCGTCGCCAGGATGCCCGGCCACGAAAATGTTTTCCTTTTCCTGATCGGCATCTTCACGATCTATATGGTGCTGGCGGGCAACCGGGCCCTCACGCTGCGCTACCCGCAAAAGGAGCGGGCGGATACCCTGGACTACGTGATCTCGGGTGGGATGCTTTTGGGATCTACGGTGATGATCGGTATCGGCGGCTACGGTATGACCGTGGGTCTACCCAACAGCATTCTCTTTCTGTTCTTCGGCGGGTTCGGTAGCTTACTCACCTTGACTGATTTTCTCAATTTTCGCCGGTTCCGGAAAGACAAGATGATCTGGCTAAAGAGCCACATCGGCCGGCTGGTGGGTGCCCTGATCGCCTCGGTAACGGCCTTCATGGTGGCGGGGCTCAATTTCACGAGCCTGGCGTTCTGGATCACCCCCACTATTCTCGGGACGATCTACATCAGGTACTGGACGCGCCGGGTGGACAAGCGCGGCCTGCAGGCGAAGTCCTCGTAGACAATTGACGCCCGGGGATACAGCCACACCGGCTTACCTGACTATCTAACGGTCGCCGGGAGGAAGCCTTCCCCGGTAGGGGCTTGTCGGACGGGTCCCCACCCTTCCTCAGAGGAGGTTGGTAAGTCCAAAGTGGGCGATAAAGAACGCAGTACGGGTAGGAAGGCAGGCAACTGCGTTCCACTTTACCGCAGTCCACCGGCGTATGGATCAGGGAGATCAGTAGTCCATTCTACGCTCTTCCCAAAATTGGTACACCAGCTTTCTTTCCTGGACCGGCGATCCGGTCTGTACCGGCACCTACCTCGATAACCGCTACACTGCCATGCTGGCTTTGCACCGCGCGGAAACCGGCCACGTAGATTACCACCTGCCCCCGTCTCCGTAAAGGACGAGTGCTACTGGGTATATGCATGCTGTGGCCAAACCGTAGAATAATATGAGCGGATCGTCGAAAAGCGGTAGATATACGGCACAACACCCTAAAACCCGTGTACTTTGGGGTATTCAGTCTGCCGCACTGCGTGTTTTGGCTGGACATCTTGAGCAAAACATTATTTTTGTCAAATTGACAATTAAAATTACCGGGTCCCTTTCTCTGCAATCTGGTTGCCGGCTGAATTTGGGCGACGGAGCGCAGGAATTATGCCGGGTTACCCGGCCGGCGCGGAACTACACTCGATTATGCAACGACACCTCTTCGCTCTTCTGGCCCCGTTACTGCTGTCTGCTTGCCTCACCGCTCAGTCGGACCGGGCCTCCAATCCGCTGATCTACGCGGACGTACCCGACATGTCGATGATCCGGGTAGGTGATACCTACTATATGAGCAGCACCACCATGCATATGAGCCCCGGGGTGCCGATCATGAAGTCCGAAGACCTCAGCAACTGGGAACTGGTCGGCTACGCCTACGACACCCTGGTGAGCAACGACGCCATGAACCTGGAGAACGGTGAGAGTACCTACGGCCGTGGGTCCTGGGCCAGCAGCCTGGTGTACCACGATGAGACCTACTACGTGGCCACCTTCTCGGCTACCTCCGGGCGCAGCCACGTTTATGCCACATCAGACATCGAGAACGGCGACTGGAAAGAAACCAGCTTCACACCTTCCTACCACGACCTGAATGTGTTTTTCGACGATGACGGCCGCGCTTACATGATCTGGGGCCAGGGGACCTTGTATATGAAGGAGATGCAGCCGGACCTCAGCGGCCCGCTGTCCGGCGGTCTCGATACCGTACTCCTTGAGAACGCCAGCGCCCCCGCAGGCGACAATATCATGCTCGGTGCCGAGGGCTCGCAGCTTTTCAAGCACGACGGTAAGTACTACCTTTTCGACATCACCTGGCCGCGCGGCGGCATGCGCACGGTAGTCATTCACCGCGCCGACCAGATTACCGGCCCGTGGGAAGGACGCGTGGCCCTCGAAGACCGCGGCATCGCGCAGGGCGGCCTGATCGACACCCCCGACGGCGACTGGTATGCCTACCTCTTCCGCGATAACGGGGGCGTAGGCCGCATCCCCTACCTCACCCCTGTCACCTGGGAGGACGGCTGGCCGGTGCTCGGCGTCGACGGCAAAGTTCCCGACACCCTCGAGCTGCCGGCTAACGGCAGCCTGATCCCCGGCCTGGCCGCATCGGACGAATTCAAACGCAAAACGGGTGACCCGGACCTCGGGCTCGTCTGGCAATGGAATCACAACCCGGATAATGCCAACTGGTCGGTGACCGACCGCAAGGGATATCTGCGCATTCGGACGGGCCGCACAGACTCCAGCTTCGTACAAACGCAAAATACCCTCACCCAACGCACCCTCGGCCCCCAGAGTACCGGCTCGATCGCGTTGGACGTCTCCCACCTTAACGACGGTGACGTGGCCGGACTGGGCCTGCTACAGAAGAATTACGGCTACGTAGGCGTGAAGCAGAACGCCGGCGCGCAACGTATCGTGATGGTGCGGGCGACCGAAAACGGAACGGAGGAAACCGAGAGCGTGGCCTTCGAAGGCAAGCAAGTCTACTTCCGCGCCAGTTGCGACTTCCGCGAGCGGAAGGACGAGGCGCAATTTTTTTACAGCCTGGACGGCAAGGCGTGGACGGCCATCGGCGAACCGATGAAGATGCCCTATATCCTACCCCACTTCATGGGTTACCGCTTCGCCCTTTTCACCTTCGCAACGGAGGAGCCGGGGGGCTACGCTGACTTCGACTGGTTCCGTATCACCGAAACCTACGAATAAGACCGCTAGTATGTTACGCAATCGATTCCTACGGCTCCGAAGCCTGATCGTGATTCTCCTGGTCGCAACGGTCACGACCCTTTGTGCCCAGCCGCCCCGTGGCCCGCAGGCACGTTCGCCACAGGTGCATGCCGACGGACGGGTAACCTTCGAATACCTCGCTCCGGAGGCGGAAACCGTGCTGCTCGACGGCGGACAATTCGGCGCCCGCGACCTGCCGATGGAAATGGACACCAATGGCATCTGGCGGGTTACTTACGGCCCCATCAAGCCGGACATCTACCCCTACGCCTTCAAGGTGGACGGGATCCTGGTACAGGATCCGGCCAACCCGGCTTACTTCCCTAACGAGCGCTTCCGCGGCAGCCTGGTGGACGTGCCGGCCGACACCTCCCTCATCCACGATCTGCGCGACGTGCCCCACGGAACGGTGACCTACGCTTACTACCCTTCCCTAGCGGGGAGTACCGGTCGCCTGCTGGTGTATACACCACCCGGCTACGACGAAGACACCGGGCGTCGGTACCCCGTCTACTACCTCGTCAGCGGCACCACCGATACCGAGGAAACCTGGTACAAAGCCGGTCGCGCCAATTACATCCTCGACAACCTGATCGCCGAAGGACGCGCCGAGCCGATGATCGTGGTGATGCCCTACGGCAACCCCGCCGCGACGGTGGCCGAACAGCAGCTTGCCCCCAAGCCAGACGATCCGCCGCGGGAAAGCGAGGCCGCCGTAGCTCGGATCGACCAGTTCGGCGAGGACCTGACCGAAAACGTCATCCCCTACATCGACGCCACTTACCGCACCCGTACCGACCGGGAATCGCGCGCCATCGGCGGCTTTTCGCGGGGTGGCGGGCAGACTTTGCAGACGGCCTTCGGGCATCCGGACACCTTCGCCTGGGTGTGCAGCTATAGTGCCTACCTCGACCGCGGACTGATGGAAAGCCGTTTTTCGGCCCTTACCGACGACGCAGCGGCCACCAATGAATCCCTACGCCTGCTGTGGCTGAGCGTGGGCGATGAGGATTTCCTCTACGAGGACGTGCAGGATTTCATGGCTTCCCTCGACGAGCACGGCGTGGACTACCGCAAATACATATCCGGCGGAGGCCACACCTGGATGAACACCAAGGATTACCTCGCCCGCACCGCCCAACTTCTCTTCCGATGAACCGCCGCTCACTCCTGCTACTCTTCCTCTGCCTATCGGTTTGCCTGGCGGCCCAGCGCCCGCCCCGGCTCAGTTCCCCCGACGCGAACGCCGATGGCAGCTACACCTTTCGCTACTACGCACCGGAGGCCGATACCGTCTTGCTGCAAGGCGAATTTTTGTCCGCTCCCCAACTGATGAAGCGGGATGCCGAAGCAGTCTGGACGGCCACGGTAAGCGACATCACCCCCGATATTTACCCCTACTTCTTCGAGGAGGATGGTGTCCAACTGGCCGACCCGAACAACACCCACGTCTTCGCGAACGAGCGCTTCAAGCGCAGCATCGTGGAAGTGCGGGGCGACGGAGCGCAGGTATACAGTCTGCGGGACGTGCCCCACGGCCAGGTCCGCTACGAATACTACCCCTCCGCCGTTCTCGACACGACCCGGCGGATGCTCGTCTACACGCCGCCCGGCTTCGAGATGAACGGGGACGAGCGCTACCCCGTCCTCTACCTCATCCACGGCGGTTCCGATACCGAGGAGACCTGGTATAAAGTCGGCCGCGCCAACTTCATCGCCGACAACCTGATCGCGGACGGCCAAGCCGAGCCCATGCTGATCGTGATGCCCTACGGCAACGTCCGCCCCGCTACCATGGCCGATTTCACCCGCGATGTAGTGGACGAGATCCTTCCCTATATGGAAGCCAATTACCCAGTAGTAGCCGACGCCGCCCATCGCGCCGTGGCGGGCTTTTCCGTCGGTGGCGGACAGACCCTGAACATTGGGCTAACGAACACCGACAAGTTTGCCTATGTCTGCTCCTACGCCCCCTGGACGGCAACCGAGGCGTTTCGCACCAACTTCGCCGACTGGGACCCGGATGCCGCCAGAATTAACGACGATCTCAAGCTGTTCACCCTGAGCGTGGGGACCGACGACTTCCTGTACGAATCCGTGCGCCAGAACCTCGCCGACTTCAAAGCCGCCGGCATCGAAGTCGAAGCCAACATCACCGACGGCGGCCATACCTGGATGAACTGTAAAAAATACCTGGCGACCACGCTACGGCAGATCTTCCGCCCGGCCCGCTAATCCTAAACTCGATCACTATGCATCACACCCTTTTACTCCTCTTTCTCTCCCTCGCGACCTTCCTATCGGGAAGTCTTGCCGCCCAAACGGAAGAAATCGGCGTACCCGCCTCCACCAATATCCCCGGCCGCGAGTATCCGCGCATCCTGCCCGATAACCGCGTGAAATTCCGCATCCAGGCTCCCGAAGCCGAAAGCCTGCAGATCGATCTGATGAAGAAGTACGATATGCAAAAGGACACCGGCGGCTACTGGACCGTCACTACCGATCCCGTAGTGGAGGGTTTCCACTACTACTCCCTCATCGCCGACGGCATCCCCCTGATGGACCCCAATAGTCAGACCTTCTACGGCATGGGCCGCATGGCCAGCGGGATTGACATTCCGGACGAGGAGATGGACTACTACCAGCCGCAGGACGTCCCACACGGACAGATCCGCTCGGTAAATTACCACAGTGATATCACCCAGGAGTTTCGCCGTGCCTTCGTGTATACACCGCCCGGTTACGACCAAAACACCGACACCCGCTACCCTGTCCTGTATCTGCAGCACGGCGGCGGAGAGGACGAAACCGGATGGCCGAACCAGGGCAAGACCGACTTCATCCTCGACAATCTAATTGCCTCCGGAGAAGCCGAACCGATGATCGTCGTGATGGAACGCGGCTACGCTACCGATCCCGACCGCGAAGTGGATCCCAACGCCGGATTCATGGGCGGCAATGTCTTCGGAGAGGTCCTGGTGGAGGAAGTGATTCCCATGATCGACGAGACCTTCCGGACGCAAAGCGACCGGGAGCACCGCGCCATGGCCGGCCTGTCGATGGGCGGGTTCCAGACCTTCCAAACCACGATGACCAACCTCGATAAATTCGCTTACGTGGGTGGCTTCAGTGGCGCGGCCTTCGTACGCGGCGGCGACATCACCGATATGTACGACGGCGTATGGGCCGACGCCGATGCCTTCAACGACAAGATGAAGGTGCTGTACGTCAGCATCGGTACCGATGAGCCGGAGCGCATGTACCAGGGCGTAAATGCCTTCCACAAGATGCTGGAGGACGCCGGCATCGAGCACGTCTACTACGAGTCACCCCGCACCGGCCACGAGTGGCAAACCTGGCGGCGGTCGCTGCGGCAGTTCGCCGGCCTCCTCTTCCAGTAGCCCCCAATTCCCCAAGATCAAAATCGTTTCAGCATGCAGCGTATCACCGTACTTCTTTTCCTTTTCCTTCTGCTCTCCGTTCCGGCTATCGCCCAGGATACGGTCATGGAGGCCCCTCAAGGCTTCGATGTACCCCAGTCGGACATTCCCCACGGCGTCATCGACAGTTTTACCTATAAGTCCGAATCGGTCGGTAACAAGCGGCAAGCGCTGATCTATACGCCTCCTGGCTACGACAAGAAGCAGGACTACCCCGTGCTGTACCTCCTCCACGGCATCGGCGGCGACAAAATGGAGTGGTTCAACGGCGGCCATCCGGAAGTGATCCTGGATAATCTCTACGCCAAGGGCGAAGTGGAACCGATGATCGTCATCATGCCCAACGGACGGGCCATGGAAGACGACCGGGCGGTGGGTAACATCTTCGCGCCGGACAAGGTGCAGGCCTTCGCCGACTTCGAGGAAGACCTGCTCGGCAGCCTGATACCCTACGTGGAAAAGAAATATCCGGTCATTGCCGACCGCCAGCACCGCGCCATCGCCGGCCTGTCGATGGGCGGCGGACAGTCACTCAACTTCGGCCTGCAGAACCTGGACGTCTTTTCCTACGTCGGCGGTTTCTCCTCGGCGCCGAACACCAAGACACCGGAGGAGCTGGTTCCGGAACCGGAAACCACCGACGAGCAGCTCAACCTGCTCTGGATCTCCTGCGGCGACGCCGACGGCCTGATCACCTTCAGCAAGCGGCTGCACGACTACCTCTACCGCAACGACGTACCCCACGTGTACTACGTCGAGCCGGGCGGCCACGACTTTAAGGTGTGGAAGAATGGCCTGTACATGTTCTCCCGCTTCCTGTGGAAGCCGGTGGATAAGTCTACCCTGGACCAGTACAGCCTGCTGGGCACGCCGGCCGAGACGAACGTACGCGGCGCCCGCTACCCGCAGATCCTCCCCGACAACAGCGTGATGTTCCGCGTCGAGGCGCCGGAAGCGGAAACCGTGCAGGTTGACCTCGGCAAGAAATACGACATGGAAAAAAACGGCGAAGGAGCCTGGACGGTGACCACCGAGCCGATCACCCGCGGCTTTCACTACTACTCCCTGCTCATCGACGGCGTAGCCGTAGCCGACCCCGCCAGCGAATCCTTCTACGGCATGGGCCGCATGGCGAGCGGTATCGAGATTCCCTTCCCGGATGACGAGTACTATGCCCTGAAGGACGTGCCCCACGGCGAGGTCCGCATCAAGAAATACTGGTCGGGGGGGCTCAATCAGTGGCGCGAGATGTACGTCTATACACCCCCCGGTTACGACGATAGCAACAAGGAATACCCCACCATGTACCTCCTCCACGGCGGGGGTGAGGACCAGTCCGGCTGGGCCACCCAGGGTAAGACCGACCTCATCCTGGATAACCTCATCGCCGCCGGCGAAGCCGAGCCGATGGTGATCGTGATGATGGACGGCAACGTCACCGGTCCGGGCGGTCCCGGTGGTTTTGGTGGTCGCAGTCTGGAAACCTTCGCCGCCGAACTCAAGAATGCCGTCATCCCCTTCGTAGAGGAGACCTACCGCGTAAAGGGGGACGCTGATAGTCGCGCGCTGGCGGGGCTCTCCATGGGCGGCTTGCAGACCCTGCACGCCGGCCTACGCAACACCGATATGTTTAGCGCCCTCGGTGTCTTCAGCTCCGGCTGGTGGGCCGACAACACCGAGCTGTCCGGTCCGGAATACACCTTTATGGAGGAGCACGCCGACGCGATCAACGACGACCTCGACGTCTTCTGGCTATCGCAGGGGGGGCAGGAGGACATCGCCTGGAAGAACAACCAGGCCATGATGAAGAAATTCGACGACCTTGGCGTCGAGTACGAGTACAGCGAGTACGCCGGTGGCCACGCGTGGCCGGTATGGCGCCACGATCTACACGGCTTCGCCCAGAAACTTTTTAAGTAGTCCTTTCCCAACTTCTCCTTCATGCACGGTCTGACCACACCCTTCCTACGCAGTCTTCTTTTCCTATTGCTTTGCACGCCCCTGCTGCGGGCGGAAGTGCGCCTCCCCCGCCTCATCGGCGATGGCATGGTGCTACAGCGCGACACCGAGGTGGAGGTATGGGGTTGGGCCGACGCCGGGGAATCCGTTACCGTCACCTTCGAGGGTAAGAGCTATACGGCCGAACCGGAAGCCAACGGGCGGTGGAGTACGACCCTGCCCGCCCACCCCGCCGGCGGTCCCTACAGCATGACCGTGACGGGTACCAACACCATCTCGCTCTCCGACATCCTCTTCGGCGACGTCTGGCTCTGCTCGGGGCAGTCGAATATGGAATACAGCATGGGCATGGTCGCCTCCAGGTACGCAGACGCGATCGCCGCCAGCACCAACGACCGAATCCGGCAGTTCAACGTGCCGAAGGAGTACGATTTTCAGGGCCCGCGGACGGACTATAACCGCGGCGAGTGGACCCCTGCCGATCCCGAAAGCGTACGGGACTTCACCGCGGTGGGGTACTTCTTTGCCCGTGAGATCAACGAGCGCTACGACGTACCGGTGGGCCTGATCAACGCCAGCCTGGGCGGCTCGCCCGCCGAGGCCTGGATGACACCCGCTGCCCTGCAGGAATATCCCGGGCTTTACGACGACGCGCTCCGCTACCGCGACACCGCCTACGTGGCGGAAGTGCGCCGCAGCGACCGGGAACGTATCGGCGGATGGTACGGCGACCTCAAGGGTAAAGACGCCGGTTACGGCGGTACCGTAGCCTGGAGCGACCCGGCGGCCAACGACGACGACTGGGCCACCACCACCTTGCCCGGCTTCTGGAACGATACCGAGCTCGGCAACGCCAACGGCTCGGTCTGGTACCGACGCATCTTCGAGGTGCCGGCCTCCCTGACCGGCAAGGAAGTGAGCCTGCCCTTCGGCAATATCATTGATGCGGACTCGGTATGGATCAACGGCACCTTCGTCGGGGGCTTCGGCTCCCAGTACGTACCGCGCAATTATACCGTGCCGGCCGGCGTCCTTCGGGTGGGCGAGAACACCATCGCCGTGCGGGTAGTCAGCGCGGCGGGGCGTGGCGGTTTCATTCCGGACAAGACCTATGCCCTGACCGATGGTACGACCACCGTGGACCTGACCGGGCAATGG
>JBASAV010000247.1:0-4215 GCA_049650785.1 Lewinella sp.
TCAACAACGCGGTCTACCTGGCCGAAAAATTCCTCCGCTCCGTCGACTTCGGCGGGGAGATCACCTACGGCGACCGCGACGAACACTGCTGGAACGGCGACGCCGACCAGCCGAACGCGATTAGCCGGCTACGCTACCACCGCATGTTTATCCCGAAGTGGGCAGATAAGGTTTCGGAACTGGCGCCCACCGGCGCTGACCTAACTTCCTGGCGGTACTAAAGGAATTTCGTTGACGGCGGCCGGCGATGCTATATGCGGTTACGGTAGAAAGCCTATTTTCGCCACCCTCGGAAGTTGGGTCACCGTAGCGGATATGAATCCGTACAATGCCTGCCTGACAACGGAACTTGTACGCCTAAGGTGCCGTTCCGTTGGCATACGCAGGGGCTCACCCCGAAGCATTCGTTTACGTAAGAACGGATGGAAAATATCCTACTCGCTTTAAACCACGCAAGCATGAACCTTGAACCGAATATCCAGCGTAAAGTAAATAACTGGCTGGAGGGCGATTACGACGAAGAAACCAAATCAACCCTCTGTGAGCTCGTAGCGCAGGAGAAAACGAGCGAGCTGACCGATGCTTTTTACAAAGACCTCGAATTCGGTACGGGCGGCCTCCGCGGCATCATGGGCGTCGGCTCCAATCGCATTAATAAATACACCATCGGATCGGCCACCCAGGGGCTGAGCAACTACCTGAAAAAGCAGTTCCCGAACGAGCAGATCAAGGTAGCCATTGCCTACGACAACCGGAATAACGCGGAGTTCTTCGCCGAAACCGCGGCCAATATCTTCTCCGCAAACGGTATCCACGTTTATTTCTTCGAAAGCCTCCGCCCCACCCCCGAGCTGTCGTTCGCGATCCGGGAGCTGGGCTGCCAGAGCGGCATCATGCTCACCGCATCGCACAACCCGAAGGAATACAGTGGGTATAAGGTATACTGGGCCGACGGCGGACAGGTAGTGAACCCCCACGACAAGGGCATCATCGCCGAGGTGAACAACATCCAGTCGATCGACGCCATTCACTTCGAAGGGAAGCCCGAGCGCATCGAAAGCATCGGCGAAGAGATCGATAAGCTGTTCATCAAGCACGTCCTGGCGGCCAGTATCAACCCGGAGGTCGTCAAGCAGGAGAAAGATCTGAAGATCGTGTACTCCCCCATCCACGGCGCGGGTGTGGAGATGGTTCCGCGCGCCCTGAAGGAACTGGGCTTCACCAACGTGAATCTGGTGGAAGAACAGCTGGTGACGAGCGGCGACTTCCCAACGGTCGTTTACCCCAACCCGGAAGAAAAGGAAGCCCTTACCCTGGCCCTGAAATTAGCCGGAAAGATCGACGCCGACCTCGTAATGGCCACCGATCCCGACGCCGACCGGGTAGGGATCGCCGTAAAGAACAACGAAGGCGAGCACGTACTCCTCAACGGTAACCAGACCGGCACCCTGATCTTCAATTACCTGATCGAGCAGTGGAAGCAACAGGGGAAACTGGATGGTAAAGAATACATCGCCAAGACCATCGTAACGACCAACCTCATCGACGAGATCGCCGAGGCGAACGGCGTAACCTGCTACAACCTGCTGACCGGCTTCAAGTACATCGGTGCTCTCATGACCAAACTTGAAGGAAAGGAGACTTACATCGCGGGGGCCGAGGAAAGCTACGGCTACCTGATTGGTGCCCACGTACGGGACAAGGACGCGGTCGTGGCCTGTACCATCATCGCCGAGATGACGGCTTACTACAAGCACCAGGGCAAAACCCTCTTCCAGACCCTCCAGGAGATATACGTCAAGTACGGATTCTACAAGGAGGAGTTGATCTCGCTGAAAAAGGGCGGTAAAAAGGGAGCCGAGGAAATCAGCGAGCTGATGCAGGGCTACCGGAACAACCCCCCGAAGGAACTCGGCGGCAAGAAGATCGTCCGGGTCAAGGATTACCAGACCTCCAAGTCCTACTCCTTCGACGGGGAAGGGGAGACCACCATCGACCTACCCAAGTCGAACGTAATGCAATTTCTTACCGAGGAAGGCTACGTCATCACCGCCCGGCCATCGGGTACCGAGCCGAAGATCAAGTACTACATTAGCGTCAATACGGAGCTAGACAGCGTCATCGACTTCGCCGCCAGGGACGCCGAACTGGATGCTTTGATCGACGATCTCAGCAAGAGCCTCCTGGGGTCTGACGACCCGAGCTAAGGGAAAGCGCGCTACCGCTAACGAGAACGGGGTCGTGTGGCAAACGCCGCGCGACCCCGTTTTTCGTAGGTTATACGTATTGATTTACACCACGTTGATCTCCCCGGCGCGGAACATCTCGCCCATCTTCTCATAGCTTCCATCCTCCAGCTTAGTGCGGACGGCCTTGAAGGCATCGATGGTCGTCTGGATATCCTCCTCCGAGTGCTCGGCGGTGGGGATGAGGCGCAGGATCAACTGGCCCTTCGGAATGACCGGCGGCAGCACCACCGAGCAGAAGATGTTGTAGGTCTCCCGCATATCGTAGATCAGGGCACCGGCTTCGTACGTGCTGCCCTTCAGGAAGACGGGCGTCACGCAGGCTCCCGTATTGCCGATGTCGAAGCCGGCGTCGCGCAGGCCGTCCTGCAGGTGATGGACGTTCTTCCACAGTTTCTCCCGTAGCTCGGGCTGCTCGCGCAGCAGCTTGAGGCGGGCCAGGGCCCCCTTCACCATCGGCATACAGAGGCTCTTGGCAAATACCTGGCTGCGCAGGTTGTAGCGCATAAATTCGATGATCTCTTTATCGGCACTGACAAAGGCACCGAAACCGGACATCGCCTTCGCAAAGGTGCTGAAGTAGACGTCGATCTGGTCCTGAACGCCCTGCTCCTCGCCGGCACCGGCGCCGGTGGCACCCATGGTGCCAAAGCCGTGGGCATCGTCGACCAGCAGGCGGAAGCCGTACTGCTCTTTGTACTGGCAGATCTCCTTCAGGATGCCCTGTTCGCCGCGCATACCGAAGACACCTTCGGTGATGACCAGGATGCCGGAGTTGCGCTTCTCGGCCTCCTTCTTGGCCTGCTCCATGCGGACCAGGAAGTGGTCGATGTCATTGTGCGTGAAGGCATACTTCGGCCCGAGGTGCATCCGGATGCCGTCCATGATGCACGCGTGGTCGTCGCGGTCGTAGACAACGACGTCGTGGCGGGTCAGCAGCGCATCGACGATCGACATGATCCCCTGATAGCCGAAGTTGAGCAGCAGGGCCGCTTCCTTTTGGGTGAACTCGGCGAGTTCTTCCTCAAGCTGAATGTGCGCGTCGGTTTCGCCGCTCATGATGCGGGCGCCCATGGGGTAGGCCATACCGTACTCGGCGGCGGCCTCGGCATCGGCCTTCCGGACGTCGGGGTGGTTGGTGATACCCAGGTAAGAATTGATGCTCCAGATGATGCATTCCTTACCGCGGAAGGTCATCCGCGGGCCTAGTTCGCCCTCTAACTTGGGGAAGGAAAAATAGCCATGGGCAACGTCCTGGTACTGGCCAAGGGGTCCCTTTGATTCGCGGAACTTTTCGAAGAGATCTTTCATGCTTTGGGGTTGCGTTTTGCGGCGGCGAAGATAAGGAAGATTGCCGGTACGCCAATGCCTGCCCTACTGCAACAAAATTTTGCGCGTCTGGCGTGTCCCCGCCGTATGTACCTGAAGAAGATAGGTGCCAGCGGGTAACCGCCCCACGGGCAGGCGAACACTCGCAGTCAATGGGCGTAGATCCACCACCCTCTGGCCGGTGAGGTTGAGCAGTTGGACCCGCTCCAGTAGGTTGGTGCCGGTGACCGTCAAGAAATTAGTAGCCGGGTTAGGAAAAGCGGTAATCTCCACCTCGTCGGAAGCGCCCGGACTGACCGCCTTATCCGTTCCCGCCTGCTTACCGAACGGCCGGCCGTATTTGCCGGGGTAGCGGAAATCTGGACCGTCGTAGTCACGGTGGGTATCGTAGATCCTAACGCTACCCTGCAGCACGTCGGCGCTGGTGCCCGAATCCGTAGCCAGGTAGTAAACGGCATTACCCCGCGGCAGAAGAAAGGTATAGCGCCCGAAGGCATCGGTCTGGGTCGTGTACACGGTTTTGCCAACGGCCAGCTGCACCGTCCGTCTGGCAATGCCCTCCAGCGCATCCACCTCGTAGTTGTTATTACGATCGCTATATACGTATCCCGACACCTGGAACTTTTCCGTGTCGTTGCGG
>JBASAV010000248.1:0-2126 GCA_049650785.1 Lewinella sp.
CCCAGAAGCCGTAGACGCGTTTGGAGAACCCCGGGCCTTCCAGCTCCGCCCAGCTCGTGACCTCGGCGTAGGGATTAGCGTACTCGCCCGTAGCAGTGAGCTCGATTTCCACCATTTCCCAGACGTGGTGCACGCCTCCGGTGTCCTGACTGGCTATTGGCAGCGCGGTAAGTAGGGGAAGAACAAACAAGAAAAGGCAATCACGCATCATCGTCCGGCGGTTTGGCGCAGGTTGAAGTAGAGTTTCGGGCCCTGCTCGCCGTCGTTCGCGTAGAAGCTGGCGTTGATGAGGCCGAGGGGTTTAATGAGGAGTCCCGTGGTCGTACCGTCGAGGATGCGCTGCATCACGGGCCGGGAGAGAGTGACGTGAGTGACGCTCCCCCGCTCCGCCGTGACCGGCACGTCGAAGATCATCTGTTGGTTTATCGGTTCACTACCGTCGGGCAGAACGAAGCTGGCGTAGGTAACGCTTTCCTCTTCCCAGTCGGGGTCGCCGCCCGTTACCTCGATGATGCGCACCTTCGGAAATTCCTCGCCGAGCTGATCGCCGTACGCAGCGCGGTAGTTACCGCCGGAAGCCACGGCCTGGGTAGTGAGCTCCAGTATACCTGCCCCGTCTACCCCTTCCCCCCGGAATTCGTCCAGGTCCCAGCGGAGCAGAGCGTACTGTCCGCGACTGACGCTCAGCACCGGAACGTCCATCTTTTTCTCGCGGGCCGTCCAGTTGCTGAAGTTCACCTCGGGGTAGTCGGGCGCGATGACGGCGTTCTGCGCAACAGTTAATGCCTGACCATAGATAGCCAGGTCCGGCACCTCAGGGTGGTACATCAGGGGTTCCCCCTTCTCCGGACCGGCCTCCGCGGCCTTCACCACGTCGGCACGGAAGTAATCCAGCTTTACCTCGTACGTGTCCGAGCCGAAGTCGGTGGCGCAGAACTGGACGTAGAGGGTATCTTCCGCCCGCACGTCCAGGTCCCGGGTCAGGAAGCTGATGGTGTGCCACTCGCTGGTATCCGCGATGTCGAATTCGCGCAGGTGCTCGTGGAAATCGGTGGTGCGGTTAGTCACCACCATAAAGTTGACGCGGCGGGGCGCGTCGCTGATCTTCACCCGGGCTTCCACCAGCAGCTCATAGGCCGGATCCTCCAGTTGGGACAACTCCAGCACGTCGGACACGTCGCGCTTGAGGATGGTCCACCAGACGTTGTGGCGATCCCGGGTAGCGTCGATGGAAATAATGCCGTGTCCGTCGCGTGCGGTGAGCGCCATGGCGGGGTCACCGTCGCCGGTCAGGAGGATATAGTCGTCGTGGCTGTCGGTATCGAAGTCGTCAAGGAACTGGGCGCGCGCAGTTAGCGAGAGAAAAACCAGACTAAATAAGAGAATACCGTGCATAGGCTTAAGTTGACGGAGGAAAGTACCCAAAATCGCGCAATCGATTGTGACCAATCTGTGAAAAAGCGTTTTCGTCGGCTGATGTAGCGAGTCCGGGGGCACCGGCGCGGGCGACGGAGCGCAGGAAAAGGCCAGTTGGAAGCCGACAAACGGCTAGAACCCTAACTTGATTCCATGAAAGTACCCTACGCATTGCTTGTCGCCCTCGTCTTATCGGCATGCGGGCCCGGCCCCCAATCCGAATGGCGTAATCTTTCCGACGAACGCCCCAACATCGTCATCATCCTCGCCGACGATATGGGCTACTCCGACCTAGGTTGTTACGGTGGAGAGATTGCTACCCCGAACCTCGACCGACTGGCGGCAGACGGACTCCGGTTTCGCCACTTCTACAATGCAGCGCGCTGCTGTCCCACCCGGGCGGCACTCCTGACCGGACAGTACCCCCACGTAGCGGGCATGGGCGGGATGGTCAGCAGTGTGGAAAGTTCCCCGGAGGAAGGATCGTACCAAGGCTACCTGCGGGAGGATCTGCCCACCATCGCCGAACGATTGGGGGAGGCCGGCTACCGGAATTACATGTCCGGTAAATGGCACGTCGGGGAAAAGCCTGAGCACTGGCCACTGCGGCGGGGCTTCGACCGCTACTTCGGCCTGATCAGTGGGGCAAGCAGTTATTACACCCTCCGCACCGACCAAGCCCGCGAAAGACAAATGGTGCTGGATTCCGT
>JBASAV010000249.1:0-7871 GCA_049650785.1 Lewinella sp.
GAGTGGCCTTTTTTGGTAATGTTTTCTTCTACGCCCCAGTAAATGCCTAACAGTTTAGCCATATTTTGGGATTTTGCCCAATTGCACGAGTGTTTACTAACCGCTGCTACCGATGGCAAGCCCTATCAGATTTCCCCCGCTGTTACGCAGCCGGAGGTCATCGACGTCAAGTGTCTCCTTAACTTTGCCGACCGGTCCGGCCGCGTGGCCATCAATCGGGCCTATGCTGACTGGCGTCCGCTCGGAGGCTATGCGGAGTCGCTGGGGGAAGCACCCCTGGAGCTGGTTCAGCTATTCCCCAATAAGCTGGGAAACGTGGCCGTCCATCGCCAGTTAAGCGCCGACGTCATTACCCACCTGGAGCAGCCTGAACCCGCCGATATCATCATGATTATCGGAGGGGGAAGTGAGTACCGGCAACTCCGGCAGGTTGTCCAGGCCAAGGGTCGCAAACTGGTGGGGGTTGGTGTCGAGGCCGTTACGGATACCTTCTGGATAGAAAGCTGTGACGAATTTGATTTCTATCACCGCCTTGGTTGTCGGAAGTTGTATACCGGACCGCTGGATATGGTTTCGCTGGATGCGGAACGTGCCCGCTCCCTACTTACCGTAGCCATGAATCAACTCAGCCGGTATTACGGAACCGACTGGGTACAACAGGTGCGCATCAAGCCGGCAATCATTCGCCAGGAACCCGACTTCGATGAGAGTATGCTCGGGTACGAAGCGTTCAGTCATTTCCTGCGGGATCAGAGTGATCTCATCGAACGGCGCCACCGGGAGGGAGAACAAGAACCTGAGTTTCGCTTGCTGACCACTGAGGAAGGCGAAGAAGGGGCCGATATGCGCCAACCTAATCCGGAACACCTGGCCACTTTCTATTTACGCGTTGCCGGTCAGCAGGGGATCCGGATGCCGGATCCGATCATCATGTGGGAAGGCATTGACGTCTACGCCAGCTTCCTGGCCGATAACATCACCTTCCACTCCTTTTCCGAGATAGACCAGGAATGTTTGCGTCTGCTACGGGAGGATTTCCCTACGCTCTCCATGACGGAAGTCAAAAAGGTCCGGCAGGTACTCTTCAAGTGTTTTCTTTTCCGCCCGTCCGTTGACGATACCATTGGTTTTCACGAAGACATCAAAAGCATCGAAGACATTGAGGAGCGTTACTTCGATCTAATGCTGGCCCGGATCGGTAATAATCTCGAGGATCCGTTCAATTACGTCGCGCTATCCCTGGCCTTGACCGGCAATTCGGATCAGGCTGAACGGTTGGAACGACTCGACGGAGAACGAGAAGAAGAGTAGGCCTTACATTCGTGCGGCCACAACGACCGACGTATGCCCCGACTATCCGTAAACCTTAATAAGGTAGCTCTCATCCGCAATAGCCGCGGCGCCAATTACCCCGACCTGGTAAAAGTAGCCACGGACTGTGAGGGCTTTGGTGCCGAAGGCATAACCATTCACCCGCGCCCGGACGAGCGGCATGCGCGGTACCGCGATGTAGCGGCTCTGAAGGAAGTCGTTACTACTGAATTAAACATCGAAGGGTACCCGTCCGAGAAATTTCTGAGTATCGTACTGGAGACCCGGCCGGATCAGGTCACGCTGGTTCCCGATGAACCCGGGCAACTCACGAGCGACCACGGTTGGGATACCGTGGGTAAGGCGGAGACGTTGAAGCGGATCATAGGGCGTTTGCGGGACGCTGGCATCCGGACCTCCATCTTTATCGACCCGGACGAAAAACTACTGGAAGGGGCCAAGGCGGTCGGAACCGACCGGATAGAATTCTATACCGGCCCGTATGCGAATGGATACGACAGTAATCGTGACTCGGCCGTTGCTCCCTTCGCCAAAGCCTCGCGCTTCGCGGCCGGTCTAGGCCTCGGGATCAACGCCGGGCACGATCTGAACCTGCATAATTTGACGTTTTTTGCGCAGCATTTACCTCATTTGCAGGAAGTCAGTATCGGACATGCTTTGGTATCGGATGCCCTTTACTACGGTCTATCGAATACCATTCAGATGTACCTTCAGCGGCTGAAATAAGAACTTTGCCCTATCAGAACCTTAATTGTAGGGGTTCCTAATCCACTCGACGGATGCCCCAAATTTCCCGATAAAATCACCAGAATTGTCGATGAGGTGGAAGAGGAAATTTAATTAGGGCTTGTTCAAGCAGCGAAATATTTTAACTTTACGTTCATATAGCGGACGAAACATCCGCATTTTTGGCAGGAGCTTGGAGTCATCGTGCACGCCTTACTAGTAAAATCATCCATCTCCTCCACTATTAATCAACTCAGCCAGACAATGTAAATCACTCAGAAGCAAGGGAGGGTCCACGCCTCCGTTGTCACGCTAACCTTATTTTATAACCATTGAGACAAGTAATCAACTAAACTTTCAACTAGCATGAAAAGACTTTCACTAGTAGTTGCGTTCGTCTGTTTCGCCTTCGGAATAGCGATGGCGCAACGCACGATCAGCGGTACCGTGACGGATGAGTCCGGCGAACCACTGATCGGCGCATCCATCCTGGTCCAGGGTACCACGAGTGGTACCGTGACCGACATCGACGGCGCGTTCGGACTTGAGGTCCCTACCGCCGCCGAAATCCTTATTGTAAGCTACACGGGCTTTGCCACCCTGGAATACCCCATCGACGGGGTAGCCAGCGAGGTGAATATCGTGCTTAGCGAAAGTGCCAGCCAACTCAACGAGGTGGTCGTCACGGCCCTGGGTATCCGCAAGGAGAAGAAAGCCCTGGGTTATTCCGTAGCTACCATTGGTTCCGGCCAGGTAGAAAACCGCGTCGAATCGGACGTGGGACGTATCCTCCGCGGTAAGGCGGCCGGCGTAGACATTACGCAGACTTCCGGTATTGCCGGATCGGGTACGAACATCATTATTCGGGGCTACAGCTCGATCAACGGTACCAACCAGCCGCTCTTCGTGGTTGATGGTGTGCCGTTTAACTCAGGTAACAACACACAAAATAACTTCCAGAACGGTGGTGCTACGGCTTCCAGCCGCTTCCTGGACCTTGACCCGAATAACATTGCCGAGGTCAACGTACTTAAAGGTCTTTCCGCGACCGTACTCTACGGGGAACAGGGCGCCAATGGCGTTATCCTGATCACCACGAAGAACGGTGCCGGTGGAGCCAGTGCGCAGGAAGGTTTTGAAATTTCGGTTACCCAGGGTATCGCCCGTACCGAAGTAGCCAACCTGCCTGACTACCAGAACACCTTCGGTAACGGATTCTCCGGAAACTTCGGCTGGTTCTTCTCTAACTGGGGCCCGGCATTTGACGTCCGTGGACAGAACGGTGTAGACGAAAATGGTCAAGTGGAACACCCACTCGACCGTCCACGCTACAACGAGGCCTTCCCCGAATTCATCGGAGAGCGTTATGACTATCAGCCTTACGATAACGTAAGCGAGTTCTTCCAGGCCGGTACGGTTTCCAATACCAGCATCAACGTGGACAAGGATCTGGGGAACGGAATCAGCTTCAACGCTAACTACAGCTACCTGGATGATACCGGCTTCGTACCAAACAATACGTACAAGAAGCACAATGCCGGTGTTGGTGGCAAGATCAATCTGGAGAACGGATTGCGGATTGCTACTACGCTGAACGTTGTAAGCAGCAACCGGGTAGCACCGCCCTCATCGATCGGGTTCGGTTCAAACCCCGCGGGTGCTTCGGTATTTGCTAACGTGCTTTACACCCCCCGCTCCATCGATCTCGTTGGCCTTCCCTACCAGAGCCCCATCGACGGCAGTAATGTTTACTACCGTTCCGGTGGTGACATTCAGAACCCGCTCTGGGGTCTTAACAACATGTTCGACGACGAAGACATTCGCCGTTACTTCGGTAACGTAAGTGTCCAGTACGACATCACCGACTGGCTGACTGCCCAGTACCGCCTGGGTGTTGACAACTACACACAGGAGTCCCGTCGCGAAATCAACCGTGGTGGTACGCAGCAGCCCAATGGCCAGTTGCTGACCAACGTATACGATAATACGATCACGGACCACCTGATTAACCTGAGTTTCGATACGGACCTCTCCGAAACCTTCAACCTCAGTGGTGTCGTCGGGTACAACGAACGGAAGGACTCCTACAACCGCACGACGGTCAACAGTGAGAACCAGTTCATCTTCGACCTCTTCACTCAGAGCAACTTCATCGACCATACTGGTTTTCAGTACATCGAGGAGGAAGCTTACCGCGGTGTATACGCCAGTGTAACTGCCGGCTATAGTCGCTACCTGTACCTGACCGCTCAGGCGCGTAATGACTGGAGTTCCACCCTGGAAACCGACCAGCGCTCCATTCTATACCCCTCGCTTAGCGTCAGCTTTGTTCCTACGGATGCTTTCGAAGGGCTGCAGGGCAACCGCTTCGTCAACTTCCTGAAACTGCGCGCTGGCTACGGTTCGTCCGCACGTTTTCCCGATCCTTATACTACCCGCGCTATCCTGGGTTCCGAGACCCGTCGCTGGCAGACGCCAGGCGGTCAGCCTCTTAACACGAACTTCGTAAACAACCGCCTCGGTAACCGCCTCCTCGAGCCGGAACTGGTTGGCGAGCTGGAATTTGGTGTCGAAGGTCGCTTTTTTGGAAACCGCGTAGGTATTGATATCAGCCTGTACGACAAGCAGTCGAGTGACCTACTGGTCGACCTGCCGCTTGACCCCGCAAGTGGATACACGACCACGCAGATTAACGCAGCCGAAGTATCGAACAGAGGTATCGAAGCACAGGTGAACTTCATTCCCTTCAAAGGCGAATTCACCTGGGATGCTACTTTCAACTTCACCCGTAACAAGAACATCGTCGAAAGCCTGACGGACGGCGTAGAAGAAATTGCCTTTGCCGGTTACAGCAACCTGGGCAACTTTGCTATACCCAACCAGCCATTCGGTGTCATTCAGGGCATTCCTTACCAGCGTGGACCGAACGGTGGCCTGTTGGTCAACGCGGCCGGTTCCTACGAAGCAGGCAACGAGATCGACATCATCGGAGATCCTAACCCTGACTTCACCGTTAACTGGTTGAACACGATCAGCTACAAAGGACTGAGCTTCTTCTTCCAGTGGAGCTACATCCAGGGTGGTGATATTCTATCCTATACTGCCGGTACCATGCTCGCGCGTGGGCTTACCACGGATACCGAGTTCGACCGCTTCCTGCCCCTCATCCTTCCGGGTGAAGATGCAGAAGGAGAAGTTAACACGATCCAGGGGTACGCCGGTGATTACTTCTTTGATGCTTATTTCAATGCCGACGAGGGCCTGATCTTCGACGGTACGGTCATTCGTTTGCGTGAAATTGCGCTTAGCTACGCCCTTCCAGCCAGCCTGCTAGAACGGACCCCTTTCGGTTCGGTCAGCTTTCGGGTGTCGGGTGAGAACCTGTTTTACAACGCCCCCAACTTCCCCGAAGGCGTGAATTTCGACCCCGAAGTTCTGTCCCTTGGCGTTGGTAACGGTCGCGGGTTTGACTACCTGACCGGACCTACCGCCAAGAAGTACGGTGCGACGCTAACCGTCACTTTCTAATCTAACCAAACGAAAACGAAATCAAGCAACCAATATGAAATTGCTTAACAAATGTTTATTGGCAGCCATTGTCCTGTCGGTCACCGCGTGCGCGGACCTGGACGAACTGCTGATCAACCCTAACGGGGTCGAAGCCGATCAGGCGGATGCCGCGTCCCTGTACAACAGTGTACAGATTGAATTTAACGACTTCCAAAACGATCCTTACGAATTCACGGCCGGACTGGCCCGTATGGATGCCGAAACGGGAGGATTTACCTATACCCGTACCCACCAGCCGACCGAGTTCGACGATATGTGGACGGATTTCTACGCCCAGTTTCTCCCCGATGCCGATGCTTTCATTGCCTTGGTGGAGCCACTGAATCTGAATGGTGCCGCGGCCTCGGCCAAAGTACTGAAGGCCTATGGGTACATGCAGTTTGCGGAGATCTTCGGAGCGGTACCCCTTTCCGAAGCCGGACAGGGCGGTGCTGATGAGTCTATTGTAAATCCGGGTCGGGAATCAGGTGACGCTGTTTACGCCGCCGCCATGGCCCTGCTGGACGAAGCTATCGCTCAGATGGACGGAGCCGATGATTTTGATATTGCCTTCGACAACTTCTACGGAGGTAACGTGGCCCGCTGGACTACCCTGGCCAAAACACTGAAACTGCGCGCCGCCATCACCACGCGACTCGTCGGTGGAGGAGACATGATTCAGGCACTTGCAGATGAGGGCGATTTGATCGTTGAGAACGGCGACAACTTCGAGTTCGAGTACGGTTCCAATCGGATCAACCCCGATAACCGTCACCCTTTCTACGAAGACAGCTACGAAAACGAAGACGGACGCTACCAGTCTACCTGGTTTATGTGGTTACTTGCGGAGTCTAAAGGCTTTGTTGACCCGCGCGCCCGCTACTACTTCTACCGTCAGGACCGCAGTGTGTGGCCTACTGCCGTGGAGGAAGATCCCAACGCTTTCGACTGTATTTTCGGTAACGGATTGCCCGACCCGAATGTCATCCCTCCTTACTACGAGAGTATCAGTGATGATATGCCCTACTGTCTCGGCAGTTACGACCTGGGTTACTACGGACGGGACCACCTCAACGGCTCCGGTATTCCACCGGATGGCCAGTACCGTACGGTTTACGGTCTTTACCCCGCCGGTGGCCTTTACGATAACGGTCTGAGTTCGCCCATCACGGTGGCCAATCAGGGAATCGACGGTGCACTAGGTGCCGGTATCGAACCCATCTGGCAGGCTTCCTTCACCCACTTTGTACTGGCGGAAGCCGCCCTTGCCGGACACTACGACGGTGATGCGGCCGAGCTGCTATCGGATGCGATCGAACTCTCTTTCGAGCGGGTTACCGCTTTTGAAGAGTTAGTCGATGGAGGTGAGGTTGTTCGAACCGTACCCGTCACCGTAACGGTGGAAGATACCTACGTGTCTGACAGCACCATTATGGACTACGTCAACTACGTTATGGACGAGTACGATGCTGCAGACAATGAGGGCAAAGAAGCTATCGTTGCCCGCGAATACATGATCGCGCTGTTCGGCAATGGCCTGGAGGCGTACAACCTGTACCGTCGCACCTGTCTGCCGGCTGATCTGCAGCCCGGTATCGATCCTAACCCCGGTGAATTCATCCGTTCTGCCCTGTACCCGTCGGTTCACGTTAACCGGAACCTCAACGCGGACCAGAAGGCAGGACTTACCGTACCGGTGTTCTGGGATACCAACGATGCAAGTTGCAACTACTAATTGAAGTAGCCCTCGTTATTCAACCATAATTCTGACGCCGCCCCACGGGGCCCGTGGGGCGGCTAAATCATAAAACATGTTCAATAAATCACTCATTCTTCTACTGGTGGTAGCCATGGTGGCCACCGGTTGTAAGGACGATGAACTGGCACCGATCGTTACGCAGGATATCCTCCTCTTCGGTGCTTTTCCTCGCCTGGTCGAACTCCGCTCCGGCGAATTCGATCTCGATAATCTGGAAAATTCTACCTACGAGATGGAGGTGGACTTTGTCGATAACGCGGCCGGCGCAGACATCGCCCAGTACAATGTCTACATTGCCTTTGACGATAATAGCGTCGATTCCACTTCGGGAGATTTCAGTACGGAGCGCGAACTGTTCCGTACCTACGAGCCCGGGGACTTCACGGAAGGACCGAACGGTAATCTCGGTACGGACGTCAGTATCTCCTTCCTGGACGCCGCAAACTTCGTAGGCGTACCGGCGGATTCGGTTGTTTCCGGCGACGTCTTTGAGGTTTACACGGAG
>JBASAV010000250.1:0-4091 GCA_049650785.1 Lewinella sp.
GCCCTCGGTCATCGTGTCTTTGAAAACATCCTTGAATTCGCCCTGCTTCAGTTCGCGTACCGCTTCTTCCAGGATGCGTTGGTAGGTCTCGTAGCCGATATCGGCGATGAAGCCGGACTGCTCGCCGCCGAGCAGGTTACCCGCCCCACGAATGTCCAGGTCCTTCATAGCGATATTGAAGCCGCTGCCCAGGTCACTGAATTCCTCCAGGGTGCGTAGGCGTTTGCGGGCGTCCGGCGTCAGGACACTCAGGGCAGGAGCGATCAGGTAGCAGTAGGCTTTCTTGTTAGACCGCCCTACCCTGCCTCGCAACTGGTGCAGGTCGCTCAGGCCGAATTGGTGGGCGTTGTTGATGATGATCGTGTTCGCGTTGGCTATGTCCAGGCCCGTTTCGATGATGTTGGTGCAAACCAGTACGTCATACTTGCGATCGATGAACTCAATGAGGGTTTGCTCCAGTTCTTTGGGATCCATTTGTCCGTGGGCGGCGGCGAACTGCACATCCGGACAGAGCTTGCGCAACATGGTGACGATGTCGGTCAGGCTCTTCACCCGGTTGTGGACGAAGAAAACCTGGCCGCCCCGGTACACCTCCTGCTGGATGGCTTCCTGGATCACCTCCTCGTTGAACTGCCGCACCTCGGTATGGATGGGTTGGCGGTTGGGGGGTGGCGTACGGATCACCGAAAGATCCCGGGCATTCATGAGACTAAACTGCATGGTCCGCGGAATCGGTGTGGCGGTCAGCGTCAACGTATCCACGTTTACCTGCATCGCGCGCAGTTTCTCTTTGGCCTTGACGCCAAACTTCTGCTCTTCGTCGATGATCAGCAGACCCAGGTCCTTGAACTCCGCTCGCTTACTGAGGATAGCGTGGGTGCCGATGAGCACGTCCAGTTTCCCCTCCTTCAGCCGCTTGAATATCTCCGTCTTCTGTTTGGCACTCCGGAAGCGGTTGATGTAATCAACGGTCACGCCAAACTCATCCAGTCGTTCTTTGAACGTACGGAAGTGTTGCAGGGCCAGGATGGTGGTGGGCACCAACACCGCCACCTGTTTATTGTCGGCGGCCGCCTTGAAAGTGGCACGCAAGGCGATTTCCGTTTTGCCGAAGCCGACGTCGCCGCAGATAAGGCGGTCCATCGGATGGGGTTTCATCATATCGCCCTTCACATCATTGGTCGCCTTGAGCTGATCGGGGGTGTCTTCGTAGATGAAGCTGGCCTCGAGTTCGTTCTGCAGGTATCCATCTTGGGGAAAGGCGTGACCGGGGGAAGCCTGGCGTTTGGCGTAGAGCTTGATGAGCTCGCCGGCCATATCCTTCATCTTCTTCTTCGTCCGCGACTTCAGGTTTTTCCAGTGGTCGCCACCGATCTTATCCAGGCGGGGGAGCTGACCGTCCTTTCCGCTGTACTTCGACAATTTGTGCAGGCTGTTGATGCCGACGTATAGGATGTCATTGTTCTTGTACACCAGTCGGACGGACTCCTGCACCTTCTTATTGATCTCCAGCTTTTCCAATCCGGAGAACCGCCCCACTCCGTGGTCGATGTGGACTACCAGGTCGCCCGGGGTCAGGTCCTTGAGCAACCGGAGGTTCAGCGCCTGATCACGGGTGAAGCCACGACGCAGCTTATACCGGTGGAAGCGCTCGAATATCTGGTGATCGGTATAGCAAGCCGCCTCCATTTCGGAATCGATGAAACCGGCGTGGATCGATACCGGTATGGGCTCGAAGCGAACGTCCGCATTCAGATCTTTGAAGATCGAATAGAAGCGCTCGATCTGCTTGGTGTTATCCGTGAAAATGTAGTTCGTCAGGTTTGACGAGGTATTCTCCAGCAGATTACGGATCAGCAGTTCGAAGTTTTTGTTGAAGCTGGGCTGCGGCTTGGCCCGACAATCGATCGTGCGGTCGATCTTGACCGGCTGCTTATAATCGCTGAAGAAGACGATTGGCTTTTCGCTGACGTCTTCTAGCACTTCACCGGGACGAATAAACGCGCGGTCGGCGAAGAATTGATTCAATTCCTTATCGTCGATCAGGCTCAGGTTCTTTCCGAATTCCTCAGCTTTCTTGAACGCTTCGCCCAGCTTGTCGAGTAAGAGTTGAAAGTCCTTGAGCCAGATGGTAGTATTCTCCGGGAGGACGTTGAAGATGCTCGTCTTCTGGTCTCGCGCAAACTTGGTATTGATATTCGGGATGATGCTGACGTAGCTCACGCTTTCGACGGAGAGCTGGTGCAGCGGGTCGAAGGTGCGGATGCTTTCCACCTCGTCGTCGAAGAGCTCGATCCGGTAGGGGAATTCATTTCCGTAGCTGAAGATGTCGATGATGCCTCCCCGAATGCTGAACTGCCCCGGCTCGTAAACAAAGTCTTCCCGGTTGAAGCCGTACTCTACCAGTACCTCAAGAATCGTATCGACGTCGATGTCTTCCCCCTTAGTGATCTCAATGCGGCTCTCGGTCAGTACCCGCGGGGCCACGACCTGCTCGAAGAGTGCTTCGGGGTAGGTAACCACGATCTCTCCTTTGGACTGGCTATGCGTCAGGTAGTTGATCGTCTCCGTACGCATCAGTACGTTGGTGTTGTCCAGTACCTCGAAGTACAGAGGACGCCTGAAGCTATCCGGCAACAGGCGAACTTGCTTCTTCGGCAGCAGCGAGGCTATACTATTCTGTATATAGGCCGCCTCTTCCTTGTCGGTGGCCACTACCAGATAGTGACCGCCCGCCTGCCGATAACTACCGGCGAGGAGAAAGCTTTCCAGCGCACCGGCCAGCCCCTTCAGTTGGATGCGCGCCGCTTTATTTTCGGCTTGGGTAAGGTCAAGAATTTTCGCTACGCGGTCGCTGTCGGCGTAGCGCTGCACTAATTGCTCAGTAGGATTCAAGAGGAAGAAAAGCTTTTGGGGTAGTGGATGGTCGCTGTTAAGTAACCGCGGTAACGGGGGTTGGGTTTTGAGCACCCGGTTCGCGTATATCCGGACACTCGAAGGTCTTGCAGACACTTCGAGGTCCTGGAACCTTTTCTACGGGGGGGGTAGGACAACGAAAAGTCGCCAAGCGATAGCGGGTGACCTCCGAGTGTCCGGCCAAACGCCCCCAAAAACAAAGCGAGGCAGACCGGACCAAGTCCAATCTGCCTCGCTAAAGCTGTACTGGCGACTACGGTACTACCGTACTTAAGCCTACCGTACTATTAATAGCTCCAAAGATCCTGTTCGTAGTTGAAGATCTCCTGCTTGATACGTTCGGAGTCCAGTAGCTGCTCGCGGCCACTACGCTCGGGACGGTCAATACGCTCGTCCAGTACGTTACTGGCCTTGGTGATGTAGCTGTTGAAGTAGCGGTATTCGAAGACATCCTCCCAGCTACGGTTAGCAGCGTCATTGCCGTAAGCGTAGGCACTTTCGTTAGCCAGCAGCTGGCGGGCTTCGGGGTAGTACACCCAGAACATAGGACGTTCGATGGTGCGACCGGCACTTTCGGTAGTTTCCTGGATCATGGGAGCGATACCGAGGATACGTACCTTCATGGTGCTGCTCTCCTTGTCGAAGAACCACATTTCCTGAATGCGATAGCGCTTCACGGAAGAGGGGTCAAACAAGCGTTCCTGCAGTACGATTTTTTCTTCGTAGGTCTCGGGGTCGAGTACGCGGACGGAATCAATGCCACCGGCCATGGTCGTCAGGGTCTTATCATCCATCAGCATGGAGAAGTTATCTCCACCAATCGGGTCAAAAACACGAAGGTCTCCAGCCTGAGCGGCTTCCAGCAGGATGGTGATCAGGGGGCGCTGCGGATTGATGAAGGGGAGGTTAATTTTCTCCTGTACATCAATAACACGCCAGATACGACGCTTCCACATGATATCGGCCTCCCGCAGATTCTCGTAGGGCAGAACCCGACGCTCCCGGATAGACTGACTTTCGACGATGTCGTTCATCGGGGGTTCGAATTCACCGCCCTGCATGAGGGGGTTGTCTTCACCGGCACCGGGGAGGGTGAACGTGCTGGGTTGCTGCTCGGGGTTGGTGGGGGTCTGTGCGTAAGCCACGGTAGAAACCGTAAGCAGGCAAAGCAGAAC
>JBASAV010000251.1:0-1524 GCA_049650785.1 Lewinella sp.
CCTGGACGCAGGTAGACTATTACCAAATGCTCAACCTGACGGCCTGGGGGCGCAAGAAGCACGAGCGACAGGAGCAGGAGGCCTTTAAGCAGGCGGATCTAGCCACCATCGTTAGCCCGCACTGGAAGCAGGATCTGGAAGCGATCGGAGCGAAAAACGTGCGCGTGCTTTACTGGGGCTACGATCCGGAAGATTTCGCCGGCTTGGAGCGTTACCCCCACGAGAAATTCACCCTGACCCACCTGGGGATCATGGGATACGACCGAAATCCGGAGATACTTTTCGAAGCCATCCGGCAGTTGAAGGCGGAAGAGCCTGGGTTTGCGGAGGACTTCGAACTGCGGCTATACGGACAGGTAGACCACCGGGTACGCGCCAGCATTGAAGCGCATGACCTACTGGAGCAAACCAACTTTGCCGGAACGGTCGATCGGGCGGAGGCCTTGCAGGAAATGAAGAACAGCCACGTGCTACTGTTGCTGCTAAACCAGCAGGAGAATGCGCTAGGCAGAGTGCCCGGTAAGCTCTTCGAATATTTGGCGGTCCATCGGCCGATCGTCAATTTCGGACCGGTGGAAAGTGACGTGGCGGCCATGATCGAGGAAACGGAAAGTGGGGCCACTTTTCCGTACGACCTTGACCCTGCGCTCGTCGCAAGAAAAATAAAGGAACACTACGCCGTTTATAAAGGGCGGCGGCGCGCAGGAGAAACGAACGCCAGAATCGAGCAATACAGTCATCCGCAGCTCGTTTTGAAACTTTCTACCTTTCTAGACGAAATCGCAGCATGAATCAGAAAACTATCCTGGTTACGGGCGGCGCGGGCTTCATCGGTTCTCACCTGGTTCGCCTCCTCGTAACAAAATACCCCGATTACAACGTCATCAACCTGGACGCGCTCACCTACGCCGGTAACCTGGCGAACGTGGCCGACCTGGAAGACCGGGGCAACTACAGCTTCGTGAAGGCCGACATCACGGACCTCGAAGCCATTCGGAAGATCTTTGCCGTATACCCCATCGATACGGTGATCCACCTCGCGGCGGAGAGCCACGTGGACCGGAGCATTGAAGACCCGCTCACGTTCATCAAGACCAACCTGGTAGGTACCGCCACGCTGCTCCAGGTAGCTAAGGAAGCCTGGAAAGAGAGCTTCGCCGGCAAGTTGTTCTACCACGTTTCGACCGACGAGGTCTACGGCTCGCTGGGCGATACCGGCTTCTTCACCGAGGAGACACCCTACGATCCGCGGAGTCCGTATTCTTCTTCCAAGGCGGGTAGCGACCACCTCGTCCGCGCCTGGCACCACACCTTCGGCCTGCCCGTCGTGCTGAGCAACTGCTCGAATAACTACGGTCCGTACCAGTTTCCGGAGAAGTTGATCCCGCTGTTCATCAACAACATCCGCAACGAAAAGCCGCTGCCGGTATATGGTAAGGGCGTCAACGTGCGCGACTGGCTGTACGTCGAAGATCACGCCCGTGCCATCGACGTTATCATGCACGAAGGGAAAGTGGGGGAGAC
>JBASAV010000252.1:0-6281 GCA_049650785.1 Lewinella sp.
TCCATCGGCGTGGTGGCCCAGGACGTAATCACCTGGAATTCGTGGTTGAAAACCTTCGCCGGCCTCCGCTACAGCGTTACGGAGGCCATAACCGAGACGGAAATCAATAGCAGCAATGCCTTCAGCCCACTCGTCGGCCTGATCGTTTCGCCCTTCGAATCCGTCAACCTCTTTGCCTCCTATACGAACAGTGCTTACCCCCGCACGGCCACCCGCCTGGGCGAGAATGGGGAGGAACTCGGTAACGAGCGTTTCGACCAGCTTGAGGCCGGCGTGAAGACCAACTGGCGCGACGGCCGCTTCCGCCTTAATCTGACCCTCTTCCGGATTAACAACCGCAACATCAACCTGCCCGTCTACGACGAGAACTGGATCGCCACCGGCTTCTACCAGCAGGGGGGCAACGACCAGCGGCAGGGCGTGGAATTGGAGCTTACCGGTCACCTCACCGACCGGCTGGAGATCATCACCGGGTACGCCTTCATCGACGCGCAGTACCTGGAGCATACCAGTTTCGTTTACGGCTCCGCCCCGCTGAATACCCCGAAGCACACCTTCAACGTCTACGGCAATTATGACTTCGGTCCCACCGTGGAAGGACTCTCCATTGGCGCCGGCGTTTACTACACCGGTGCCCGCCCGATCAACGACTGGAGCGCCGGTGCCGTCACCCACGAGGGCATCGTACCCGGGCAGGAACCCTTCGACGTGGCACCCTACACGGTGGTGAACGCCCAGGTGGCGTACCGGCTAAATCCGCAGTGGCAATTCCGGCTACTGGCGAACAACCTATTCAACCATGTCGGCTACAACGCTTACCGCACCCGCTACATCAATCAGACGGATCCGCGGAGTGTCTTCGGCGTGTTGAGCTACTCTTTTTAGTGTCAGTTTATGACCGGTCCTCCGGGAGAGCAAGCTCGCTTGCCTGCTGGGGGACTTTCTTAATTCAAGGCAATTCATGGCTACCAAAAAATCCTACGGGTTTCGCGACCTGATGAACGACCTCCACCTCTGGCTCGGACTGGCCAGCGGTATTATTCTTTTCCTGGTCTGCCTGAGCGGGACCATCCTCACCTTCGAGCACGAGATCAAGGATGCCACCCGGGAAAGCGTGGTAGTGAGCGCGGGCCTTGATAAGCTCCCCGTCTCGCAACTACTGAGCCAGATAAGCGCAGCGGAAAACGGCACCGTGACCGGGCTGACCATACCGGCAGCAGCTGACGAACCGTACCGGTTTTCGGTGAAGGATAATCCCGCTGAACGTCGGGGCCGGACCGTCCTGGTGGACCCCTACACGGGGCACGTTAGCGAGGAGGGGGTCTCCTCCGCCGACGATTTTCTTTTCACCATGTTCCGGCTGCACCGCTGGCTGCTACTCGACTCCGAGATCGGCCGGCCCATCGTGGGCGTAGCGACCATCATTTTTATGATCCTGGCGGTGTCCGGTACCGTGATCTGGTTCCCTAATAAACTGCGCTGGAAGTACATTAAAAAGGGCTTCCAAATCAAGACCTCCGCGGACTGGAAGCGTATCAACCACGATCTTCATAATACCCTGGGCTTTTACGCCTGCCTCCTGATCGTAGTGATGGGATTGACCGGGCTCTGCTGGTCGTTCGAGGGCTACCGCGAGGGGCTGTCGGCCGTGATTGGTGCCAAGGTCTTTGACCGTAGTGACCCAGCGTTTGACGTGGGCGCCGGCGCGCAGGAGAACAGCCTTTCGGTGGAGGAAGCTATCGTTCAAGCTCGGACCATTCTCCCGGAACCCGGTCGCTTGACCGTGAACTTACCCGATGAGCGAAGTGGATTATATTCCTTCCGCAACTACCCGGAGGCGTCGTGGTCACCCAGTACCTATGATCAGCTTTTTCTGGGTCCCGACGGCGCGGTGTTGGCTACGGTATATTTTGCCGATAAGGGATTCGGCGAACGCATCGCCGGCCTCATCAAACCACTCCACACCGGAGAGATCTTCGGCACCTTTTCCAAGATTTTGTACTTCGTGGCCTGCCTGATCGCAACCAGCTTACCCATCACGGGTACGCTCATTTGGTGGAACAAACTGAGGAAGAAGCGTCGGCGGGCGTTGAACTAAAATGTCCTATCTTGCGATACAATTATAGCTTCCCGGATATTTCCGTGAAGTACACTATGTATTCGCACTATGAAAACCACGTACCCGCAGCTGCTATTTAGCAGACTGTATCCCCTGTTACTATTCCTACTTACCACCGTTCTTTCCGCTCAGGATTCCCTCGCCATTCGCGGCCACCTGGAGGTGGAAGTGGAACCCGCCGCCTTCATCTTCCGGGGGTATTCGGTGAATGTTGGCTACCAGACCGGCCCCATCCGCATCAGCGTCAAGTCGTTTGCCGCTAATCAGCCCCGCCTGTTTGCCGGCAATACCTTCTTCGCCATTCAGAGCTCCGGGGTCGGCTTCGAAGTTGACTATTTGTTCCGCCCCCGCAGCACGCCCTTTATCGGGCTGCTCAGCGACTTCCACAGCGACCAGTTATTTGCTACGAGCGGCGGCAATACCGGCGTGCAGCAAACGGTGAGTGCCGGGGTACGCCTCGGCTACCGCTATTTCTTTGCCAGACCCGTAACGCCCTATCGGGGATTCTACCTGTCGGGTTCCCTGGCGGGCTTCACCAAACTGGATGCCACCGGCATGGAAATTGCGGGCCGCGAGATCGCTCCCCGTCCCCTTTACCTCATTCCGGCGGTGAATGTGGGCTATCACTTCTGAGGCATCAGCCAACCAGATCCGGGCTTCACACCTTGGTAAGGTAAATCAAGTGATATGAACGTTTTAATTATTGGAGCCCACGGGCAGATCGGTCAGCTCCTTACCGACAAAATGAACGATGCCGCCGACTTTACCCCCTTGGCTCTCATTCGCAAAGCCGACCAGGAGGGGATGTTCCGCGATAAGGGGGTAGAGGCCCGCACCGCCAGCCTGGAAGACGGCGTAGATGACCTGGCCGCCCAAATGAAGGGCGTGGATGCTATTGTCTTTACCGCCGGATCCGGTGGAAGCACGGGACCGGACAAAACCCTGACCATCGACCTGGACGGTGCCGTCAAATCCATGGAGGCAGCCGAGAAAGCCGGTATTCGCCGTTTCGTGATCGTGAGCGCCATCGGGACGGGAGACCGCACCACCTGGACCAATCCGGATATGAAGCCCTACTACGTAGCCAAGCACTATGCCGACCGTATGCTACAGCAGTCGGAACTCGACTACACGATTCTTCGTCCCGGCGCGCTCAAGGACGAATCCGGAACGGGTAAGATCAATGTCGACTCCCCCATGGATACCAAGCATGTTCCCCGGGCTGACGTTGCCGAAGTCATCCTGGCGGTGTTGCGGGACGATGCCACCGTAGGTAAGATTATCACCTTCAATCGCGGTGACGTTCCCATTGCCGAAGCGATCACGCGCTAGCTCGGAAGGGAAGGGTGTCGGGCACCCGAGCCAATGACCCAGCCGCCGTACATTCAGGCAATGATGTGCCCGAGCTATTACCGAATATTCCTTCTATCGGTCGTCTGCGTATTCGCCTGCGATTGCGCCTCGGCGGCCCGTATCGTGGTGTTTGACGAACAACGGACGCCGACGATTTACGTGACGCCGAATGCTGACTCCCTGATCTGGTGGGCGGCCCGCGATCTGGCGGCGGATCTGTCCCTGATGGCGGGCCGTGAGATTTTGGTGGCTCCGGCCGACACCGCCGACCGTAGCGCTACGGGAATCTTCGTATACCAGAGTATTGCAGGGGAGTTCTCATCCGATAGCTGGGAGAAGTTTACCATCCGGGCGCAGGGCAACAACCTGCACGTCCGAGGCAGCGACGTTCGCGGCACCGTTTACGGCGTTTTCGACCTGGCCGAGCGCCTCGGTATTTCTCCGTGGAAATGGTGGGCTGACGTTACGCCGTTGCCCCGGGCAATTCTGACGCTGGAGTTGCCCGATGACGGACTGCTGGAGAGCCCCTCCGTGAAGTATCGTGGGATTTTTCTCAACGACGAGGACTGGGGCCTGCAAGCCTGGGCCGCCAAAACATTTGAGCCGGAAGTCGACGACATCGGCCCGAAGACGTACGAGAAAATATTTCAGTTGCTCCTCCGGCTAAAGGCTAACACGATCTGGCCGGCCATGCATCCTTCTACCCGCGCCTTCTTTTCCATTCCCGGCAACCGGGAGATGGCCGAGCGCTATCACATCTACGTAGGCAGTTCCCACGCGGAACCGATGCTACGCAACAACGTCGACGAGTGGGATCACGAGCGGTATGGAGAGTACAACTTCCAGACCAACGCCGACACTATACTCGATTACTGGCGCCAGCGGGTAACGGAAACGCAGGCGGATAACTACCTCTACACCGTCGGGATGAGGGGTATCCACGACTCCGGCATGGAGGGCGACGCCACCGTGGAGGAACGGGTGGAACTGCTCGAGACAATTATAGCCGAGCAGCGTAGCCTACTGGAGCAGGAAAAAGGAAGGCCCGCGAGTGAAGTCCCTCAGGTCTTCGTTACTTACAAGGAAGTCCTGGATCTGTACGACGCGGGACTCAACGTGCCTGACGATATTACCCTGATGTGGACGGACGATAACTACGGTTATATCCGCCGGCTCAGTGAGGAGGTTGACCGGAAGCGCAGCGGTGGCAGCGGCGTGTATTATCACCTGAGCTACTGGGGGCGTCCGCACGATTACCTCTGGCTGTCATCCACTCAGCCCGGTCTGATCTGGTACGAAATGCAACGTGCCTACGCGAACGGAGCCCGCGATATCTGGATCGCCAACGTAGGCGACATCAAACCGGCGGAGTACAATATGGAATTCTTCCTTGACCTTGCGTGGGACGTGGAATCCACCGGTCACGAGGATATAGACCGGCACCTGACCGATTGGGCGAGCCGGGAGTTCGGGGACTTCGCCGCCCCGGAAGTTGTCGCGCTGCTCCGGGAGTACTATCGCCTGGCGATGCTGCGCAAACCGGAATACATGGGCTGGAGCCAGACGGAGCCGACCACGGAAACCCGCCCGGCCGGATTCACTTCCGCCAATGGCGATGAACTCCAGCGCCGGATCGATGCCTACCGGGAGCTTTATACGCAGTCGCGAGAAATTGCATCCTTACTGCCCGAGGATCGCCGCGACGCCTACTTCGAGCTGGTGGATTATCCCGTCCGCGGGGCTTCGCTCCTCAACCAGGTCTACGGCTACGCTACTCAGGCTGCCCGCACCGATGATGCCGATAGCCGTGACAGTCTGCAAAGCGCGGCCCGGACCGCCCACGAGGAAATTGCCGTGCTGACCAACTTTTACAACGATGTGCTGGCCGGCGGTAAATGGAACGAGATGATGGACTACCGGTCGCGTGGCCTGCCGGTCTTCGATCTGCCCGACTTTGATGAGGAATCCGGTGCCGGTGGGGGAGATACTGTTACCGGTACGCCCTTGATCATACCGGTCTCGGACTATACCAACCAGAAGGCCCCGGATACCTTTCGCTGGGAGACCATCCCTAACCTGGGTTACGGCGCATCGGCCCTAACGCTCTTCCCGCTCGATATCGCCCGCTTCACCGATCGTCCCTACGTGGAGTACACCTTCGACGTTGATGAGCCGGGCAGCTATACGATTGAGATCCGATGCTTGCCCACCCACGCAAACGACTTCGGTCACGAACTCGGCGTAGCAGTCAACGGAGAAGCCGCCGCTGAATACCCATTAAACACCCGCGGCCGTAGCGAAGCTTGGAAACAGGGCGTGCTCGGTAATCATATTTCGGTCACCCATACGGTACGCCTGGATAAAGCCGGCACCCAAACCCTCCGCCTCTACGTGAATCAGACGGGCATCGTCCTCGACCAGATCGCGGTGTACCCGGAAGGGTATCCGGACTTTTATGAGATTCCCCGGTAGTGAGGATGATTGGTTCCCGAGTTGCACTCGGGTCATAGCGGGCTAGAATGGGCGGTAATGTTGTGTGAATAGTTGCCCCTTGCTGCGCTCGGGTAGGCCGCGAACGGAGATTGGTTCCCGAGTTGCACTCGGGTCATAGCGGGTTAGAATGGGCGGTGATGTTGTTGAGATAGATATCCCTTGCTGCGCTCTGGTGAGCCCGCGAACGGAGATTGGATCCCGAGTTGCACTCGGGTGCTGGCGGGTTAGAAAGAGCGGTGATGTTATTAGGATAGTTGCCCCTTGCTACGCTCGGGTGGGCCCGCGAACGGAGATTGGTTCCCGAGTTGCACTCGGG
>JBASAV010000253.1:0-2547 GCA_049650785.1 Lewinella sp.
CATCTATGGTGCGCAGCTATGGCTTCCCGGGCCCGACACCCCTTCCCTCCCCGAGGACGCGTTTATGATGCGGGGTTTTCAGGACCAGCGGGTGTTCATCATTCCCAGCCGGCAGATGGTTATTGCCCGACTGGGGCACGGGGAAGACAAGGCCACCGATTTCGAAGGGCTGATCCAACGCATACTCGCCGCCGATGAATGACCGCGACGAACACCTCCGCAAGTGGCGGTTGATCCTGGGGCAGGACGCTCAGAATTCCGATGGTGGCCCTCCCCTACCCGGCCGGGCACAAGGCATGGATGCAGTTCTGGAAGCCCTTTACAATAGTGAGGATCGTAAGGGCGGGCTCGGCCCGTCCAGTCCAAATGTCAACCGCTGGCTGGGGGATATCCGCAAATATTTCCCGACCGATACCGTGCAAATGCTGCAACGGGACGCGCTGGAACGCCTGGGCCTCCAGGAAATGCTGCTGGAGCCGGAGTTGCTGGAAACGATCCAGCCGGACGTTCACCTGGTCGGCACGCTACTCAGTCTCAAAAATGTGCTTCCGGAACGTAGTCGGGAAAGCGCCCGCCAGGTAGTCAGACGGGTAGTCGAGGAGATCGAAAAGAAACTTCGCCAGCCGTTGCTCCAGGCGGTTAGCGGTCGGCGCCGACAGCAGGCCCGCAACCGGCGCCCCCGGCACAGCGATATCGACTGGCACCAGACCATCCGCGTCAATCTCAAACACTACCAGCCTGAACATCGCACGGTTTTGCCGGTCAATCTGCGTGGGCAACAGCGCAGCCAGAGCAGCCTGAAACACGTGATCCTGCTCATCGATCAGAGTGGCTCCATGGCCACCTCGGTGGTCTACGCCGGCGTGCTGTCCTGTATCCTGGCCAGTCTGCCCAGCGTACGCACGCATGTCATCGCCTTCGATACCAGCGTAGTGGACCTGACCGCCGAACTCCCCGACCCCATCGAACTACTGTTTGCCCTACAACTGGGCGGTGGCACGGATATCGGTCGCGCACTACGTTACGCCGAGCAACTAAATGTAGCACCCCGCGATACCGTGCTGATATTGCTAAGCGATCTTTTCGAGGGCGGTTCGGTACCGAATATGTTACAGAGTGCCCGGCGACTGGTACAGAGCGGGCTAACCTTTCTGCCCTTACTTGCCCTGAATGATCAGGGCGCGCCAGCCTACGACCACGACGTGGCGGCGCAGTTGACCGAGCTCGGACTGCGTCCCTTCTCCAGTACTCCCGGCGCCTTTCCCGAGACGCTGGCCCGGGCACTGTATAATTAGAAGTTCAGGTCTACGATGCGTAATCGCTTGTACTTGCTAGTCCGGAACTTACGTCGACCGAGTAGCTTCACCAACAGGTAACCCGCACTGACGGAGGCGGCCGTTACCAACGCATCATCAACGCTGTAATTAGTGGAGTCTATCTTGTCGGTAGCATACCCCAAGGCCGCGAATAGCGACCAGCCGGCGCCGAAAGTGATAAGTCCGTAACCGATTCGATTGGCGATGGTACTGCCGCGGTAGACCGCATCTATCTCGTCGAGCATGATAAAACGGTCGTTAATAACCAGTGCCTGAATATCCGGGCGCATCTCCCGGATATAGCCTTCCTGCCAGAACTTGTCCCCCTGTAGCCGAAACCGGAGCATTTCACCTTCGTATACTCGGTCACTGTGGGAACTCGTCAGCTTCTCAAAGAGCATGACGCGCTGCGCGAATACGCCAGAAGTGAAGAGTACGGCGGAAAGTAATAAGATCAGGCGCATGAGCGGGCTAGGATTCGGAGTAAGGACACCCATAGGCGCTGCGAAGTTGGTTATTTAGTAGCGACGATACCGATGATGTCCTGCATCTGTCCGGCATAGGCGTTCAGTACTTCTCCTAATTTATCGATCTGCTTCTGCGCTTCGTCAAAGTTGCGCTGTTCGATAGCCTCGCGTACGCCCGGTAACGTCTTTACACCGTAGCCGGTATAGAAGCCGGGTGCGTAGACGTGGTGTACGAACCACGGCCGGCGGGGAAGTCCTTCTTCCCGCGTCAGCTGCCGCTCCAGGTCCATGAAGAGGCGGTTAATTTCCCGCTGCTCCCCTTCAGATAGCTTAACCGCAGACGTGGTACTGTAGTCATCCGCCAGCTCGCTGATGCGCCCCAAGCCATTCTGCAATGGGGCAAAGTTGAGGTAAGGCACCTCTTCCTTCGCTTCGGGCGCGGAAAATTCTTCCGTAGGATCAGCAGCCAGGGTGTAGGCATTCTCCCGGATAAGCCGATTTTGACGCTCCGTCTGTTTGCGGGTGTCTTCGGCCAGTTTCATCACCTCCTGTCCGTATTCCTGCAGGGTGGCGGCCATACGGGTGAATTCGAAGGGCAGCACGTCGGCATTAGCCAGCCGCAGGGTCGTGCGACCGGCTACTTTAACGAGGGCACCGCCGTAGCTGAAGTCGGGGTCCTTAAATCGCTTATAGTGCGCGTAAGAATCGTACATCGTATGGTACTCGCCGCCACTGCTTTCGCCACCGAAGCCCATATTGAAGGC
>JBASAV010000254.1:0-6979 GCA_049650785.1 Lewinella sp.
GAGGTATTCGCCCGTCGTTTGCAGGTACAGGAGCGGTTGACCGATCAAATTCTTCAGGCGATCCATACCACTCTGAACCCTCTCGGCGTTGCGGTCGTCATCGAGGCCCGGCACATGTGTATGATGATGCGGGGTATTCAAAAGCAGAGCAGCGTGACGACGACTTCCGCCTTCACCGGCGCGTTTAAATCGGAGCGGACGCGGAACGAGTTTTTGAAGCTGATTACCAGCAATTTGCACTAGGCGATCGCTGACTCTTGATAAGCCGTTTTTGCGGATTGATTTGATTGCCGCTGATTTTTGGCTTCGGTAAGCTTTTGCTTGAGAATCGGCGATTAACTCCGATGGCGGTGAAGTTTGTTTGGGTATGGATGAGCTAGTGGTTGGACGACTAGTGGTTGGGCCATAAGTGGTCGGACGAGTAGTGGTCGGACGATTAGTTGTCCGACGACCTCCCGTTTCTTAACCTACAGTTAACATTGGCTGCGCGAATTCCCCGCAAAAAGCTTATTCCTTACGACGCATCACCGGTACATCCTTCACCACCATCTGGAGGGTGAGAGGCAGTCGGCCTTCCAGCATGTTGACTTTGCCGCGGCGCATACTTTCTACGACCTCGGCGGTGTAGTGGCGGACGGTGATGAGTTCGAGGTCGCGATCTACGGACGTTTTGAAGTGCTCATTTACTAGCGTGCAGAAGCGATCTACTCGATCATCGATGTCGTTGACTACGACGTTGAAGCTGATGGCGGTATTCTGCATCATATTCACCTGCAGGCGGGTGGTCGTGATGTGCTCGAACAGTTCCTTGATGTGGTGCTCGGCGACGAAGCTGAAGTCGCGGGTGCTGATGTTGATCAGGGCCTGCTCCTTCTCGACGGCCACCATGGGCGGGTAGGTATCACTGGCATCATCGGTGACCAGGGTGCCGGGAGCGTCGGGATCGATAAACGAACGGACGTGCAGGGGGATACTCTTGTTCTGCAGTGGCTTGATGGTCTTCGGGTGAATGACCTTGGCACCGTAGTAGGTCATCTCGATCGCCTCCTTGTAGCTCAGCCGATCGATCTTGCTCACGTTTTCGAAAAGGCGGGGGTCAGCCGTTAGTACACCCGGTACGTCCTTCCAGATACTCATCGACTCGGCGTCCAGGCAGTAGCTAAAGATGGCCGCCGAATAGTCGGAGCCCTCCCGTCCAAGCGTGGTGGTATAGTTTTCGCTGGTATTGCCGATGAAGCCCTGGGTAAGGATGAAGTCTTTTTCTTCGAGCAACGAGGGAAGCTGCTGCTGCGCCCGGGCAAGGGTCTCGGGCCACTTGACCCAACCCTCGCGGTAGGTATTGTCCGTCTGAATAATGTCGCGCGCATCGACCCAGTTGGTCGCCAGCCCGATACGGTTGAGGTAGGCGGCTACGATGTGACTGCTGACCAATTCGCCGAGGCTGACGATCTGGTCGTAATCGAAGTCGTATTCTTCGTTGGGGGCTTCGTCCAGCGCCCATTCTACCGAAACGAACAGATCGTTGAGCGAGGCGGTGAGCGATTCGGGGGTTTCGGCAAACAAGCCGTTTATGATCTCGGTGGCCGAAGTATGGATTTCACCCAGCTTTTCCTTCGCGGTAGCCGGATCGCCCTGCCAGTAGCTGTTGGCTACCTCTTCCAGTGCGTTGGTTGTTTTGCCCATAGCCGAGACGACAATAACTAATCTCTGGCCGGCAAACTTTTGCAGAATGGTACCGACATTACGGATCGCATCCGGGTCACGCAGGGAGGCCCCGCCAAACTTGAAAACCTTGGTCTGTTGCAGCATAGTGCCGCAAAGGTAAAAAGGCCGTGGAATGCGGGGCGTACTTTGGTAAGTTGATTTGGACGGGGAGACTGTTTACGAGAAATGCTGGTTACGGTCCACCGATGCTCAGCCGAAGGAGGGTAGGGAGCTTTAGCGCCGGGTTGGCGAGTCCGATGCCGTTTGGAGCTTACACACTGATGAGTTGGTCGCCACCATTTCGATACTCCGGGAGAAGCACGATGGATTGAGGTTCTTAGAGATAGGAGTTGGCTTTGAGGGTGGGAGTCCCACCCAGGCCGCCGCCGCACAGTCCTCCAGCCAATACGAACCACCGCCCACGCCGATGGCTGTCCACAACCGTCAATGGGGAACGATCAGTAGAGGTAAACATCAACCGAGTACCCCGCCTGGATCCAGACGGCGGAATGATCAATCGACTATGTATGGCAACATTTGTAGACGAGGCAGCAGGCCGACCCTAAGATAAACAGGGTTGTGGATTTAGGCAACAATTTGTTTGTAAAAAGCCTTTTTGAAGGTAGATTCCCGAATATTTGGCCATCTTTGGCAGGTGGAGCGAATATTCGCCACAACCCTTGGGCCACCCATCCCCGCATTATACCTTTACCCGTATGGTACAGTCGATCATTTTTGCTCTGGTAGCCATACTGGCGCTGGGCTTTGCGTACTTCCAGTTTAGTAAGGTCTTTGCCCACATCCGACTTGGCAAGGACGAGGAGGTGACCGGCCCGGCAGGAGCGCGGTGGAAGAATATGCTGCTGGTCGCTTTCGGGCAGAAAAAGATGTTCAAGCGGCCCATTCCGGCCGTTTTACACTTTATGCTGTACGCCGCCTTCGTCTTTACCCAGATCGAACTGATCGAGATATTTATCGATGGCATCTTCGGCGTCCACCGCTGGTTCCTGGGACCGCTCGGGGGGATGTACAATTTCATCATCAACACCATCGAGCTACTCAGTATACTGGCGTTCGTGGCGACCGTGATTTTTTTGGTCCGGCGCAACGTCCTCTTTATCCCGCGATTTCACAAACCCGAAATGGCCGGTTGGCCGAAGCTGGACGCTAACCTCATTCTCATCTTCGAGCTCATTCTCCTGGCCTGCATCTTCACCATGAACGGTACCGACGTGGTCCTCCAGGACATGGACCCCGATCACTACCGGGCTACCAATTTTGCCGTTAGTGGTTTTCTGGGGCCGGTGATCTTCGGCGGACTAGAGGCGTCCACCCTTTACGTACTGGAGCGCGTGGGCTGGTGGGGGCACATTACCATGGTCTTCGTCTTTCTCAATTACCTGCCGAAGTCGAAGCACCTCCACATTCTCCTGGCTTTCCCGAATACGTATTTCGCCCGGCTCAAGCCTGCCGGTCAGATGCTCAACATGCCAGAGGTAATGACCGAGGTAAAGTCCATGATGGGGCTGGGCGACCCCGATGCGCCCGAACCGGACATGAATGCTGCACTTCCTGAATTCGGTGCCGATGACGTCAACGAAATGAGCTGGATCGACGTACTCGGAGCTTACAGCTGTACCGAGTGTGGCCGGTGCACGGCTGTCTGCCCGGCCAACATAACGGGGAAGAAACTGAGTCCCCGCAAGATCGTCATGAACGTGCGCGATCGCGCCGAGGAGATGGGAGACAAGATCCGCTCCGGCAACACGGAATTCGCCGCGGATAAGGAAGCCCCCCTCAGTCGGACAAACTTCGATGACGGTCGAAACCTTTGGGACTACATAACCCGCGAAGAAATACACGCCTGCACGACGTGTAATGCCTGCGTGGAAGCGTGCCCCATCCTCATCAACCCGCTGGAAATGATCAATAAGATGCGGCGGCACGAGATACTGACCGAAGCGTCCGGCCCCGGAGATTGGATGCCGCTATTCAACAGCATCGAAAATCAACAGCGTGCCTGGAGTGTCGGATCTTCACGTACCGCCTGGACCCAGGAGTAAACCCTTCTGGAAGTCCACTATCAGCCCAACCAACTAATCAGCAGATATGCAAGTGAAGACCATGGCGGAGTTCGCCGCCGAAGACAAGCAGCCCGAAATACTCTTTTGGGTAGGTTGTGCGGGTTCGTTCGACGACCGGGCGCAGAAGATCACCCGGGCCTTCGCCGAGATCCTGACCGCCGCCGGGATTGAATTTGCCATTCTCGGGGACGAGGAGGCCTGTACGGGCGATCCCGCCCGCCGGGCCGGTAATGAATTTCTTTTCCAGATGGTCGCCCTGCAGAACATCGAGACCCTGAATATGTACGGCGTCAAGAAGATGGTGACGGCCTGCCCCCACTGCTTCAACACCATCAAGAACGAATACCCCGCCCTCGGTGGTCACTACGATATCGTACATCACACCCAACTCTTGCAGGAACTGATTGACGGTGGCCGAATTAAATTAACCGACGGCGGTAGCTTCAAGGGCAAGCGGATCACCTACCACGACAGCTGCTATCTGGGGCGCGCAAATGGCATTTATGAAGCCCCCCGGGAAGTACTCCAGTCGCTCGACGGTCAGCTGGTGGAAATGAAGCGGAGCAAGCAAAACGGACTTTGCTGCGGCGCGGGCGGTGCGCAAATGTGGAAGGAAGACGAGCCCGGCGAGAAACGTATCAATATGGAACGCACCGATGAGGCCCTGGGCCTGGACCCCGACATCATCGCCGTGAACTGCCCCTTCTGCATGACGATGATGACCGACGGCGTAACGGGCCGTGAAAAGCAGAACCGCGTAATGGTGTACGACCTTAGCGAGCTGGTCGTCCGTAGCATGCAGCGGAGTTAAATATGCTGCCTACTTTGCGGCCCCAAACAAAGTAGACCCCCCATGTACGCAATCGGTTACGATATCGGCTCTTCCTCCGTCAAAGCCGCCCTGGTAGAAGCCGCAACGGGCAAAGTGCTCGCCCGCGTCCAAGCACCGGCGGAAGAAATGGGAATGGACGCCCCCCAGCCCGGTTGGGCCGAGCAGGAACCCGAATTGTGGTACCGCTACGTAGTAGAAACCACCCAAAAGTTATTGTCGGAAACCCGTACGGATAGCGCGGACATCAAAGCCGTCGGTATCGGCTACCAGATGCACGGACTGGTATTAGTAGACAAAAACCACGAGGTCGTACGGCCTTCGATCATTTGGTGCGATGGCCGGGCCGTTAGCACGGGTGATCAGGCTTTTAAAGGAATCGGAGCCGATGAATGCCTGAGCCATTGCCTGAACAGTCCCGGGAATTTTACCGCTGCTAAACTCAAGTGGGTAGCAGACAACGAACCCGAGAATTACGCCCGTACCGCCCACGCCATGCTGCCCGGCGATTACATCGCCCTGCGTCTGGGGGGACAACCGACCACCACCATCACCGGGCTCAGCGAAGGAGTCCTCTGGGACTTTAAGGAGAAGCATCAAGCCAACCTGGTCATCGAGCAAATGAACCTGGACCCGGCCAAGATTTGTCAGACCGTTCCGGCGGTAGGCAAACAGGGCACCGTTACCGACAAGGCGGCCGCGGAAACGGGTCTCACCGCCGGCACTATAATCGGGTACCGTGCGGGTGACCAACCCAACAACGCGATGAGTCTGAACGTCATCCGCCCGGGGGAGGTAGCCGCCACCGCCGGTACCAGCGGGGTGGTGTACGGCGTTACCGACCGAATGGCCTTCGATCCCGGCCAGCGGGTGAACAGCTTTGCGCACGTCAACTACACCGATGAGGAAAACCGCATCGGGATTCTCCTTTGCATCAACGGAACGGGGATCGCCCACCGCTGGATCCGCCAACAGGTATGCTCCCCCGGCACGACGTACGGCAATATGGAGCAGCAGGCCGCCGAGGTGCCGATCGGCAGTGACGGGCTTCACTTTCTTCCCTTTGGAAACGGACCCGAACGCATGCTGCAGAACCGGGAAATCGGCGCGCAATTACTGGGACTCGATTTCAACCGCCATACGCGAGCCCATATGGTCCGGGCGGGCATTGAGGGAGTAGCCTTCTCCTTCGTTTACGGTATGAAAATCATGAAGGAACTAGGGGTAGAGCTTAGTACCATCCGAGTGGGGAACGACAATATGTTCCAGAGCGAGGTGTTTGCCTTCACGATCTCCACCCTGACCGGAGCGACGATTGAAATTCACAACACCAACGGCGCCGTGGGTGCCGCGCTGGCGGCCGGGGTGGCCGCCGGCATGAGCCCTGACCTGAACGCCGCCGTGGGGCAGCAGGAAGTGTTGGGAAGGGTAGAGCCCAAACTAGAAGACAAAGCCGCTCTGGAAAAAGCCTATGCCCGGTGGGAATCCGCCCTGGAATCTGCCCTCAGCGGGAACCGATGAACCGGAACTTACGTAGCTCGTTTGGCCACTACCTGATTGTCACCCAGATTGCCCCTTCATCGTGAAATCGCCTACCGCCATCCTATTCTTCAGTCGATCCGCACGGGCGGAAGCCTCGGAGAAGTTTGCCGGAGGGAAGGGGCTGGGACAAAAGATTGCGACGGCCTTGATCGACCGCACCACGCGGATACTATCCCGGGTTCGGCTCCCCGTCTATCACTTCGACGAATGCGATCAGGTAGGTGACCGTTTTGGCGACCGGCTTACCGGCTGCATCCAACGAGTTTTTGATTTTGGTTACGAGTCCGTTCTCGTGATCGGCAACGATGCTCCCCAGCTTACCGCGCGGCACATCACCGCCGCTTCCAGACGACTGGAGCGGGGTGATGTTATCGGACCGGACGGCCGCGGTGGCATCTACCTGCTCGGGCTACACCGGGCGACCTTCGACCGATTAGATTTGGGGGATGCCAACTGGCAATCCCGGGCCCTGTGCCGTCAACTCGTGAATGTATTGGACGAGCCGCAGGTACTCGGCAGACTGGCAGACTGTAATGCCGTACACGATATCCTACGCAACTGGCATCTCTGGAAGCACCAGGTAGGCGTGCTGGCCTTTCTGGTAGTGGGCCGGTTTACGGAAATCCCTTTTGTACCGGCGTACCAGGACCGCTCGTGTCTCCGTACCACAGCCGGCAGAGCCCCCCCGACAGCGGCCTGACCCCGCCACCCAACCCCCATTTTTCTAATTACCTGCTATGTATCGCTTGCGCGTGTGGACCACCCTTGGTGGGCTGCTGCTACCTTTTCTCCTGTCCGCTCAGGTCACGGTTACCGGTTC
>JBASAV010000255.1:0-5110 GCA_049650785.1 Lewinella sp.
GTACAATACGACGGAAGACATGGGGCGGCTGTGTGAAGCCATCTCGTGCAGTAGCCGAACTACTCAAATTTAAAGCTGTAGGACAGGCTCACGATTGGAGAACCGAAGATGGTGAGCTGGTAGCTGGCCAGCGGACTGCTGCCGAAAATATCAGCATTCTCGCCGCTGTCGCGGGGCTGATAATAGATATTATAGGCATTCTTGCGGCCATAGAGATTGTAGACGGTGAGCGTCCAGTCACCAATCCAGCGGCGGTGGCGCATGCCCGGATTGTGGATCGTCCAGCTTAGATCCAACCGGTGGTAAAGGGGCAGGCGGGCATTGTTACGCTCCAGGAAGATGGGGACGGTCAGGTTGCCGATCGGCAGGTATCCGTTTGGTATGCTGTAGGGTCGATTGCTCTGCACCACCAGGTTGAGGCTCACCCGGTGGGTACGTTGATCGTCAAAGGTGAAGTGCGTATTAACGGTATGCGGCTGATCGAAGTAACCCCGGTACCAGTCGCCACCGTTGATGCTCGTAGTGAGTCCGGAGCCGGGCACTCTGTTATAGGCTCTGGCGTAGGTGTAGTTAATTTCTCCCCGTAGCGACCCGCCGGTTTTCCGGATACTCATCTCTCCCCCGTAGGTGCGACCCTCTCCCTGCAGCAGATCCGTCTCCACGTCGGGACGGAGAAAAAAGTCGGCACCGGGTTTATACTCTAGCAAATTATCTATGTCGCGATAGTATCCTTCCAGACTCAGTTCGTAGCCTTCCCCGAGAAGTTGGTAGCCACCGATACTATACAAATGGCTTTGTTGGGGAAGAACATTGGCATCCGAGACCTTCCAACGGCTACTGGGTAGGGGAGTGGTGGAGTTGAATATATTCTGGAGGTATTGTCGGTTTAGCGCGTAGGAGGCTTTGAAGCTGGTGCGGGGCGCCACCTGGTAGCTCATACCGAGGCGCGGTTCCAGTCCTCCGTACGATTCCATGATCGCTCCCCCGCTAAACTCATCGACCGAGATATTGTCACCACTGAGGCGTTCTCCTTCGCCGTAGCCCCGCTGCTGCCCGGGCCCCAGTTGTACGTACTGCGTGTAGCGTAGGCCAGCCGAAACGGTGAGGTCGTTCCCGAGGCGCCACTCGTCTTCCACAAAACCGCTGATTTCTGCTGCTTGCTCCTCGTCGAGCGTCACGGCGGTTACGTTAGTCGATGAACCGGGCAACAACTCGCCGGGGCGCAGCTGGTAGTGGGCTAGCTGCACACCGGCGGTGAAACGGTGGCCTTCCTCGTTTCCGAATTCTAGTTTACTCGTTAGGCCGTGATAGCGGATTCCCGATCGGTAGATGACTTCATTTTCGGCGTTCACCTCCGGAAAGATGACCCGGGGACGGTGATCACTTCTGACCAGTTGGGTAACGAGATTTCGCTGGCCGAAGACGTGCAGCCACTCCAGGCTCCCGTTAATCGTTGAATAGTCATACTGATTGGAACGCGCAATGACGCCGGCAAAGCGATTGATCAGGTCCAGCTCGTAGAAATCCCGGCTATAAAAGCCGGAGAAGGTCAGTATGTCATTTTCACCGGCTTGGTACCGGAGTTTAACAGTCGCGTCGCCAAACTTGCTGCGGGTGTTCTTCAGCCGATCGAAGGCTTTAAAAACAAAATCATTCAGTCCGGCGCGGGCCGCGATAAGTACCTTCAGGCGCTTGTCCCGAGTGATGGGTGTTTCCACGCTCAGCCGGCTGGAAACCAGGCCGATTCCCCCCTGTAATTTAAGCCGGTCGCTTGTGGGATTTCGGGTGCGTACGTCCACCACGCTGGCGATTCGTCCGCCAAACTGGGCCGGTACGTTGGCGCGGTATAGGTCTACACTTCCTACGGCATCGGGGGTGAAGACCGAAAATAAACCAAAGAGGTGCGTCGGGGTGAATATGGGGGCCCCGTCCTGAAGGACCAGGTTCTGATCGACGGTTCCGCCGCGGATGCTTAGCCCGTTGCTGGCTTCACCCGCCGAATTCACCCCGCTCACCAGTTGTAAACCACGGAAGACGTCGACCTCTCCCAGGGCGACCGGCAAGATCTCGATCTCGCGGATATTGAGTTGTTCCACGCCCATGACCGGGCGGGCCAGCCGCTCGGCGGCATTGTCGCTGCTCACGGTCACGGTTTCCAGCGTTTCGGCTATGGGAACCAGGCGAACTTGTAGGCTTATCGTTTCCCCGTCAACCCGGATCCGTTGCCGGAACGCCTCGTAGCCCACGGATGAAACGAGGAGCGTGAGATTGCCGGCGGGGGCGGTAAAATGGTAGGCGCCATCCTCATCCGTCATCCCGCCCTGTGCGCTATTGGCTATCTGGACATTGACGTAGGGTAGGGGCTCCCGGGTGGTCGAGTCCGTCACAATCACCTCCACATTTGAATTGGTCTGGGCGAATAGCGGAAGGCCCATAAATAGGACTACCGTAGTAAGTATAGATCGGAGAAACATGATCGCACGTTATGCGGCGGAGGAAACGCCAATGAATTAATCGTTCCAGCCTACGGGTTCGGAAGCGGTGCGGTTGGGTCCGTCGCAGGGAGCGCTGGGCGGTGCCGGGGAAAGGGGTTCGTACACGGGCGGTGGGGGCAGGGTAATGGGGCTGCCGTCCACACTGTCGCGATTCCACGCGAGGCGGGCGGAGATGACCGAACGACCACTGATGTACCCCAGCACCACCGATTGCTGGTCGCTGATATCCCGCAAGTTTCCGTACAGCGGTGCGGGTAGGGGAGCGTTGAGACCGGCACTTCCTTCCGTCAGGTCCTCCAGTACGCTGAAGTAAGCGAAGGCTTTGCGGGTGACGGCATACTGACGGACTTCGGCCAGTATCCTGCCCGAGCCTACAAAATCAATACGGGCGGCGGGTACGTCGCGAAATTGACCACCGGGATTGAGCTCGTCCGATACCAGTTGAAAGGCATCTCCCTCGGTAATTCCCCAGCAGGCTTCCAGGCAGGAATAATCGTAATGATCGACTCGCTGACTACCCGGCGTCTCTACACATGCTCCGTTGCGATACACGGAATTGTAGCAGGTAGCGCAAATTGTGAGTTGACTCCAGGTACGGTGGGTGAACTGGTAGAAATTATCCGTACCGGCGGGGTCATCGATATCTAGTAATAGGGTGAAGGCCGGGACGAATCGCTGCCGGGAATCGCTGTAGTAGGCCTCCTGATCGAAGCTTAGGTTGAGGTTGGAAAAAGGTACCGGCACGGGAATAAGTTCCGGGTCGGATTCGATGATCTCACCATCAGAGAGCTGGATACGCATGCGGTATTCCTGTCCGGCACTTGCTGCGAAGTCGTCCGGGGGTAGATAGATACCGCTTTCCTGCCCCCCGCGCCAACTGACTTCCGTTCCATCCCCTTCAATACTGAAGACGAGTGCATCATTTATGGGCTGTAGCGTGTACGAGCCGAAGGAAAGGACGCTGCGACGGATCTGAATCTCGCTCTCCGGCCCCCCGGCCACGATCCCGCCTTCGATCAGAAGGAAACCGGTTTCAAAATCGTAGACCGGTTCAACGGGATCTACGCAGTGCTGTAGCAGTAAACAACTAAGCAACACCATGAAAATGGACTTCATCTACCGGGGGATTGAGCTTGAAAGTACCACAATTCCCGACGTGCGCTTGCCATGGTGCTGGCTACGAAGGTGCCGGACAAAAAAAAGCCCCTTCGCCGAAGGCGAAGGAGCGAAACTTAAAGTCGATCATGCAAAAAAAATTCTTACTTCAGGGACAGGCTGGTCGTGTAAGCAGGTTCCTGGGGTACGCTGACGGTGACGAAGTATTCACCGGCGGGTAGTTGCTCGAGGTTGTAGGCGCGCTGCACGGTCGGGCTGGTTTCGACGCGGTCGTTGAGTACGGCGGTGCCATTCTTGTCGGCCAGGCGGATAGCCACCTTGTTACTGGCGGTATTGAGGTAGGTGATCGTAAGCATGCTTTCCTTCAGATTTACCCGGGGGTAGAAGGTGCGGCTGGCTAGCGCGGGATCGGCTTCCACGCCGTTGTGGTTGATGGTGAGAGGCTGGACAGTGCGTCCCAATTCATCGCTTAGTACGATCTCGTACTGACCGGCAGGTAAAGCGGCGAGTTGGAAGCGGGAGTTTAGATAGCTTCCGCTATCGAGTTTGGCCGTATGGAGTACGCGGCCGTCAAGATCAAGAATTTGTAACTTGCTGTCGGCCGAAAATTCGGTGGCGCTGCGAAGGACAATACTCTTGGAAGTCGGGTCAGCCTGGATGATTAGATCCGCGGGGTTAATGGAAGCTGACAGGGTAACAGAAAGAAGAAATGCGAAAAGAGACAAAGACGTTTTCATAATAAAAGGATTCAAGGGTTGAGAAAATTGGGGTTATTTGCTGTGGCGGTGGTTAGTCGCCAGTCATGATCAACTCCTTGTACTACAAAGGTGGGGGTATTCACCCGTCCAGTCAGCGCATAAATTGGCAGCCCTTCCGCACATTTTCACCACTTCAAAATGTGGAGGTAAATTGTGCGTATGCCGGGGTAATTCCTGCCGGATCAGGACGTTAACCTATAGTATACAATAGACGTTTACCTTGTGTGTACTTCGGATGGGAACGCCACCCGAAGCCTTTCTACCCCAAACAATCCCCCGTAATATGGAGACGACCTCCCAACCCGTCAGAGAACGGGTCATTCCGGCTCCTGGCACGTCTTTTCTAGTTAAACACTACCCTGAACCTAAGGTCCGGGTAAACAAGGCTCCGAAATGGCACTATCACCCCGAACTCGAACTGGTGTTTGTCCGGGGCGGACACGGTCGTCGGCACGTGGGTAGCCACATCAGTCATTTTCAGGAGGGTGACCTCATCCTTATAGGTTCCAATCTTCCCCACCTTGGCTTTACCGACCGGATGACCAAGAATGAAAAGGAGACCGTTGTACAGTTTGCTCCCAGCTTTCCTAATTATGAGTTTCTGGAATTGCCGGAAATGAAGCAGGTCAAGGACCTGATGCATCGTTCCCGGAACGGGATCAGTTTTCACGGAACGACCCGCACGGTGCAGGGTAGCCGGCTGGAGCGGCTGATCACCCTGCCGCCCCTGGGACGTCTGCT
>JBASAV010000256.1:0-11940 GCA_049650785.1 Lewinella sp.
AACGAACTCGCTGCCGACTACAAAGCCAACCGGGAGGAACAGCCGGAGGATATCGGTATTGCCTTTCCCTACATTCACCAGATCCTCCAAGCATTCAAAATTCCGATCATCATCGTCCCCAACTTTGAGGCGGACGACGTGATTGGTACCCTCTCCAAGCAGGCGGCAAGGGAAGGTTATAAGGTGTATATGGTCACTCCCGATAAAGACTACGGCCAGCTGGTGGAGGAAAACATCCTCATGTACAAACCCAGCCGGATGGGTAACGGCATTGAGATCCTCGGCGTCGACGAAATCAATAAGAAGTGGGACATCGAGCACCCCGAACAGGTGATCGATATGCTGGGCCTGATGGGCGATTCGGTCGATAACATTCCCGGGGTACCGGGCATCGGACCGAAAACCGCGGCGAAGTTCATCGCTCAATTCGGCAGTATGGAAAACTTGCTGGATAGTACCGATCAGGTAAAGGGAAAGAATCAGGAACGCCTCCGTGAATTTCGGGAGCAGGCCCTGCTGAGCAAAAAGCTAGCCACCATCATTCAGGACGTACCGATCAAGTTTGACCCGGAGGCCTACCTCATCGAGGAATTCGACCGGGATTATCTAACCGATGTTTTCCGCGAGCTTGAATTCCGGTCCATCGCCAACGAAATTCTGGGGGTGAAAGAGGAAGCCCCGGCTAAGTCTTCTGCCCAGGGCGATCTGTTCGCTGCACCGACCGGCAATTCTCCTGCGTCCGCGCCCAAAAGAAAGTTCCGACAGCCGCCGGCCCACGCCATTGCCGATAAGCACATCGACAACACCGAGCACGACTACCAAAAGGCGGACACGGCCGAAGGGCGGGGGAAGCTAATAAAACAGCTGCAGCAGCAAAAACTGATCTCCTTCGATACCGAGACAACGAGCGTCGATCCGACCACCGCCGAACTGGTCGGCATGTCCTTTTCCTGGAAAAGCGGAGAGGCGTATTACGTCCCCGTCCCCGAGGATCGCAAGGAGGCGGAAGCGATCGTCGCCGAGTTCGCCTCCTTGCTGGCCGACGAGGCCATCGACAAAGTCGGCCAAAACCTGAAGTACGATATGATCGTGCTCGAGCGCTACGGCGCCACGGTGAAGGGCAAGTTGCTCGACACCATGGTTATGCATTACCTGCTGCACCCGGACAAGCGGCACAAGATGGACCTCCTGAGTGAGGAGTACCTCAACTATAAACCGGTGCCGATAGAGTCCCTGATCGGAAAAGGGAAAAAGCAGCTGACCATGCGCCAGGTAGCGATGGAAAAGGTGGTTCCCTACGCCTGTGAGGATGCGGATATCACGCTACAACTCTACCATGCGCTATGGCCGGAGCTAGAGGAAGAAGAACTCGTGGAACTGTACGAAACCGTAGAGGCGCCCCTCATCCCGGTACTGCGTGACATCGAACTGGAAGGGATCAACGTCGACGGCGAGTTCCTGCAGGCATATAGCAAGACCCTCACCGAAGAACTGCAGTCGATTGAAAAAGCAATTTACGAGATAGCCGGTTCGGAGTTCAACATCGGCTCACCCAAGCAGATCGGGGAGATCCTCTTCGGTCGCATGGGCGTACCCTATAAGGGCAGCAAGACCAAAACCGGCCAGTTCAAGACCGACGAGGCTACGCTGGCGGAGGTCAGTGCCGAATACCCCATCGTCAAGCAGATCCTGCGGCACCGCAGCCTGAGCAAATTGCTGGGCACCTACGTGGATGCGCTACCGCTACTAATGAACGAAGATGGCCGTATTCACTCCAGCTTCAATCAGACCATCGCGGCTACCGGTCGCCTGAGCAGCGCTAACCCCAACCTGCAGAATATTCCCGTACGTACTCCCGAAGGAGCCGAGGTGCGTAAAGCCTTTATCCCCCGCGACGACAATCACATTCTACTGGCCTCCGACTACTCCCAAATCGAGCTGCGTTTGGTGGCGTCCCTAAGTAAGGATGAAGGGATGCTGGACGCCTTCCGGACCGGCAAGGACATACACACCGCTACGGCGGCCCTGATCTTCGACGTCCCCTACGACGAAGTAACCCGCGTACAACGCTACCAGGCTAAAACCATCAACTTCGCTATCCTTTACGGAGCCGGAGCCCAACGCCTGACTCAGGAACTGGAGATCAGCCGCTCCGAAGCAAGTCAGCTCATCGCCAACTACTACGAGCGTTTTACGGGACTGAAGCAGTTCATGAGCGGTGCCGTGGAGCAGGCTAAGGAAGAAGGATACGTGTCTACCCTTCTGGGCCGGAAACGAGGCCTGCGGGACATCAACAGCCGTAGCAGCGTGGCCCGTGCCCTGGCCGAACGGATGGCGATGAATACCCCGATCCAGGGAACGGCGGCCGACATGATCAAGCTGGCCATGATCCGGATCCATAAGGCCCTGCGGGAGAAGAACTTCAAGACCCGGATGATCCTGCAGGTGCACGATGAACTGGTATTCGACGCCCCACGTGACGAGGTGGAAAAGGTCACGCCGCTGATCGAGAAACTGATGCGGGAAGCGATACCTAACCTGGATGTGCCGATTGTGGTGGAAACGGGGACGGGGGAGAACTGGCTCGAAGCGCACTAGGCCTTGCGCTTCGCGCTTGTCCAGACGGGCCTGCGGCCCTAGGTAGACGCATTGGTCGCTTCGCTTCCGTCCTTGGTAGAAGTCTTCGGCCGGGTAGGTCATAACCGTTACCGTCTTCTCCTGTTAGGTCGGTATGCCGCGTAAAGGAAAAAACTACACCGACCGCCTGCGGGGTCCCGTTGGGGAGTGCGAGCTCTGCGGGCGTACCACCACCCTGACCGAGCACCATCTGATACCGCGGGCGGTGCATCGCAAAAGCTACTTTCAAAAGCACTTTACCAAGGAGGAAATGACCCACCGCCGTATCTCGATCTGCCGGCCGTGCCATAAGGGTATCCACCGCCTCGTCCCCGACGAAAAGGAACTCGCCCGCGACTACAACACCAAGGAAGACCTACTCGCCGACGAACGTATTCGCCGCCACGTAGTCTGGGTAGCAAAACAGAAATAACGACGAGCCAAGCGAGGGGACCAAAACAAAAAAAGGCAAGCCGGAAGAACCAGCTTGCCCGAACATTAACCAAAAACCCAGCAAAAGACATGACCTTAGAGCTTGTGAGCATATGCACAACGCGTTGTGCCAAGTCACGATAATAGTCAGTCAGAGGGAAGTCGCTGCCGCACTGAGCACCGATCCCGTTTCCAGGATGGTATGTTCAGCGTCGCATCAAAACTAAATCCCGCCGGGAGGTTAGGAATTTGGTGAAATGTGTATGCTTTGTTATAGAATATATAGCAGTCGCTAGATGTTCACAGCCGAAACATTTTTACCGCAAACAAGCCTTGCTCTCAGCCGTTGCATTACTCAGAAACCATACATAATGAAACTTACCAAAGAGCAGCAGACCGAAAAGGACGCCGTCATTGCCCAACTACTAACGATTAAGGAAAACTCCTATAAGAATATGATGGCCATGCAGACGGCCGACATGGAAGAGGCGGAAGAGACGAACGAAGAAACGGAAAATCTCTTCGAAGACGGAAAGGTCGATCAATCGATCAATCGCGTGGAAGCCCGCGCCTCCGTCGTGGAAGCCCTGCAGCACGACATCAATGTCCTGTCGAACCTCGCCGAAATAGAGCCAACGGAAGAGATTCAGCTAGGCGACGTTATTGAAACGGATAAAGGCCGTTTCATCGTAGGTGCCGCCAGCGACGAATTCGAGGTCAACGGTAAAAAGTACCGGGGTATATCGGTAGACAGCCCCCTCTACCTCGCCCTCAAGGGTAAGCACAACGGTGACTCGGTGGATGTGAACGGTAACACCTTCACTCTTATCGAATCGTTCTAACCTCCCTGCCCCAACCGTCATTATACTCCTCCACGCCCGGTCATGACCCTCAGCGAAGCCCAGCAAACGGTTGATCACTGGATCAAAACAGTGGGCGTACGATACTACGGCGAACTCACCAACACCGCCATCTTGATGGAGGAAACCGGTGAGGTCGCCCGACTGATGGCGCGGCTCTACGGAGAGCAGTCCTTTAAAAAACAGGAAGACGAAGAACGGGCGCCCGAGCAGTTGGCGGAGGAAATGGCGGATGTGCTCTTCGTACTGATCTGCCTGGCCAACCAAACCGGCGTGGATCTCACCGATGCGCTGCAACGCAGTCTGGAGAAAAAGACCGGCCGCGATCGGGAGCGACACCAGAATAATCCCAAACTGCGGTCAAAAGAGCGGTAAGCGAGTGGAGTAACCCCGCCCGCCGGTTTCGACGGTGACTATATAGATTCCATCGGGCAGGTGGCCGGGTATTCGGTGTCGGTTATCACCCACCTGCCCTTCCCCCCGGAAACCGGTTGCAACACGGCGCCCGACGGCGTCGTACAAGTGGACATCAACCCGCGCGGCTGCGGCCAATTCGTAGGTTACAACGATCTCCGTACCGCTTCGGTACGCCGATAACCCGATCCCCGCCAGCTTCTGCTCCTGGTACGCCGTGGAGGTGCTCACACAATTGAGCCCGAGCGCATCGAGGCGAGGGAAGCGTTTGCCCATCACCTCATCCACCAGACCATCATCGATACATAACCAACGGCTGAGTACGGTAGCGTATACGGAACGATAATCAGTCGCCGCGCGCAGGTTGCCATGGTCGTCCGTATCGTCGAGGGTGGGTGGCGGACCGATCGTGGCATTGTTCTGCAGGGCGGGGCCGAAGACCATCATGGGTGCCGCCGCCCCGTGGTCGGTACCCTGTGAGCCGTTTTGCTCCACGCGCCGGCCGAATTCACTGAAAGTCATGGCCAGGACCCGTTCGTCATTCCCGTCGGTCGCCAGATCGGCGAAGAAGGACGATACATTGGTGGCCACCGACTGTAGCCGCTTGGCGTGGTCATCTGCCTGATTGGCGTGGGTATCGAAGCCGTCCAGTTCCACCACGAAGAGCCTTGTCTCCAGACCACCCCGCAGGAGGCGGGCAACGAGGGCTAATTGGCGGCCGAGGTCATCGTCTTGATATTCCGCATCGTTCCGCCCCCGACCGTATGTTTCGGCCAGTACGCCGGCGTAGCGGAACGTCGTATTGGCAACCGCGCGCAGGTAACCGAGCTGCTCCCCGTACGTACAGGCAGGAAGATCGTCCATCGGATAGAGTTGACCACTTCTGGCGATGTCGTAGAGCTGCTCCGGGTCGCTCGTCGAAATGGCGTAATTGAAGTCATCCTGGTTGTTGAACAGGAGGTTACCGACACCGCCGATCTGTATGGCCGGGGGCGTAGCGGGTGGGGACGTGAGAAAATCGGGGTAGGCGTCCTGTAAATAGCGGCCGAACACTCCGCTACTCACGTATTCATCGGCCTCGGAGGCGGTAGCCCAGATATCGGACGAACGAAAGTGGCTGAGGCTCTGATCTTCATATCCCACGCTGTGGAGCACCCGCATCCCGCCTTCCTGCCAGAGCGGCCGGAGGTCACCGAGCTGGGGGTGCATCGCCAGAGATGGAGTCAGCTTGACGGTACTGCTTTCGGGGATGAAAATATCGGGTCGCTTCGCCCTGTAGGTCCCGAAGTCGTGAACGGGTATGAAGGTGTTGAGCCCGTCGTTGCCACCCTTCAGGCGGATCATAACCAGCACTCTCTCCGAGGTACCTCCACTCAGCGCATGGGTAAGTGGAGAGGCCCTCAGACTTTGTACCGGGAGCGATCCTACTACCAGCGCTCCGGCGCCCCAACTCAACAGGTCGCGCAAAAAGCCGCGCCGCGAATGCGCCGGCGAATCGGTGCAGTTTTTTTGTCCGGGAGAATTAGCCATGGTCAGGTCAGGTCAGGTGAAATTCGGGGAGTCGGCAGAGGTGGCGCAACAGTAGCGTGATCTGCCAGGAAGCGGAGTCCCAATCGAGCGACCACTGCCCGGTCTCGTAGTAGTTGGCGGGCACCTCCCATCGCAGCACGGTCACGGCGGTAGTGTAAGCGGCTTCCGAAGCCAATCCGCGCGGCACGAAGAAGTCCGCGATAGCCCGGGTGATCACCGCCGGATCCCGGCTCTCGTCGGTGAGTTGCTTAGCCCAGGTGGGATAGGTCGTCTGGTCCTCGTTGTGCACCGCCCAGGTGAAGCCGTCCATGAATTCCCACCGTAGCGTCAGTCGATTCGAATCGATCCAGGACCGCCCGCCGGGCCAGCCAGCAACGTCGGGAGGCTCCCCCAGGTACTGTCCGAGCGTAGCAATGCCGTAGATGCCCCAGTCTTTTCGGTTCTCGAAATCGCCGAAGGCCCCTTCCCGTAGAAAGAAAGACATCATCTCGAGGGGCGTCTTGATCTGTACGCCCAGGTTGGCCGCGTGGAAGAAGTGGGCGCTACGGAATAGTTGGCGGTAAACGGGCAGCAGTTCGAAGTCAGCGGCTACGAAGGTGGTCGCTAACGCCTGGACGATCCCGCTGTCTACGTTCGGATTTACGAAAGCGCGGTAGAGTTTCTCGCAGACGAAGCCGGCGATGTCATCCGCTCGCTCTTCGAACAGGAGGTCGACCAAGGCGGCATCATCGTAGTTCCCGCTTCGGCCAAAGATGGTCTTGCTCGTATTGTCGTGCCCCCAATCGGCCCATTTGACTTCGCCACAGTAGGCAGTCCACTGATTCCAACCGGTCAGCGCCCGACTGGCCTCGGTGATGTCGTTCTGCGTATAGCCGTTATTCTCTCCCAGGGTGAAGAGTTCGAACAGTTCTCTGGCGTAATTCTCGTTGGGGCTCTCCCGCCGGTTCTCAAAACCATTGAGGTAAAAGAGCATGGCCGGCGTGCGGGTGATGGCGAGTACGAAGTCCCGAAAATTGCCGAATGTACCTTCCGTCAGCGCCGTCCAGTATTGATGGTGGTAGCTCGGACAAGAGTGAGACTCGTACTTGGTCACGAAATGCCCGTGCCAGAAAAGCGTGAGTTTCTCGCGAACCCCGTATTCAATTCCCCGATCCACAAAGTCGGTCATATACGTCTTAAAGGCCTCAAACGGCTCCTGGTCGGCGGCTACAAACTGCTCGTGGGTCCAGTCGGCCCAGACGGGGGGATCGGGCAGCGGGCGGGCGGCTGCCTGGTCAATGAGGGCATCCACGGTGGCAGCGGGTGACTGAGCCAGCGCACGCTGGATATCCGAATGCGAAGCACCGTAACCCAGCCGCCGATACAGGTGCTGGACCCGGGCGGTATTCCAGGGGGCCCCGCCGTTGGGGACATAAGCGTCAATGCCAGCGGTGGCGCAGTTCACATCCATTCAAACGAAAGGTAAGTGACCTAAAGTCTGACTCACCTGTTTTTTAGACAGGCGGGCGCCGGAGCGCAGGAAGCAACCAGCAACCTGCAACCAGCAACCAGCAACCAAATTTCAAACATTTTATATAACCACAATAGTGATAATTCCCGTTTTATATCTAAATAGCGAATTTTTTATCGATAAAAGCGTCTATTTTGCTTGCGGGGCATGTACTTTGTGTTTATATTTGTAGCGTCGCAAAACAAAAGCAGTTTCAAACAAACAGGATAATGGCAGATAATAACAAAGACACCGCCGCCAAGCTGAAGGCCCTCCAGATGACGATTGATCGACTGGATAAGGCGTACGGCAAAGGCACCATCATGCGTCTCGGCGAGAGCCAGGCCGCCAACGTGGAGGCTATCCCGACCGGCTCCCTGGGGCTGGACGTCGCCCTCGGCATCGGTGGTTTACCCAAGGGCCGCATCATCGAAATTTACGGTCCCGAATCTTCCGGTAAGACGACCCTGGCCATTCACGCCATCGCGGAATGCCAGAAGCGCGGCGGCATCGCTGCCATCGTCGACGCGGAGCACGCCTTCGACCGCTTCTACGCCCAGAGCCTGGGTGTGGACACCGATAACCTCCTCATTTCGCAACCCGACAACGGCGAGCAAGCCCTGGAGATCGCCGAAAACCTGATTCGTTCCGGTGCCGTCGATATCCTCGTGGTGGACTCCGTAGCCGCCCTGGTACCCCGCGCCGAGATTGAAGGCGAGATGGGTGACAGCAAAATGGGCCTCCAGGCTCGTCTGATGTCGCAGGCCATGCGGAAGCTCACCGGTACCATTGGTAAGACCGGTTGCTGCTGCATCTTCATCAACCAGCTGCGCGAGAAGATCGGCGTTATGTTCGGCAACCCCGAAACCACCACCGGTGGTAACGCCCTGAAGTTCTACGCTTCGGTTCGCCTCGATATCCGTCGCACGGGTGCCGCCATCAAGGACAAGCAGGGCAACGTAGTCGGTAACCACGTCAAGGTAAAAGTGGCCAAGAACAAGCTGGCTCCCCCCTTCCGGGTCGCTGAATTCGACATCATGTACGGTGAGGGTATCTCCAAGTGCGGGGAGATCGTCGACCTCGGTGTCGACCAGGAGATCATTCAGAAGTCCGGTGCCTGGTACGCCTACGACGATGCCAAGATTGCTCAGGGCCGGGAGGCTGCCAAGCAGTTCATGCTCGACAACCCCGAAGTAGCCGACGTGGTCGAAGAAAAGATCAAGACCAAGCTGATGGGTATTGAAGAAGAAGCCCGCGCCAGTCGCAACGGCAAAGGCAAAACTGCCGACGCGGAAGTAGCCGCCGAAGCGTAATCGATTTAAGAGACACTATGTATTGCCCGTTCCCGCCTTGGCGGGGACGGGCTTTTTATTTGGAGAGCTCTACCCTACTTGCCACCGCTTGCTGGTATAGTGCTCGGGTTACCGTCGCGAATGGCCATGTAGTGCGTACTCATGATCTCTACGCCAGCTTCCCGGAAGGTGTCCTGGATATTGGCGTGTAGATCGGAGTAGATGCGTGCCATGCGGTGACTACTGTGCGTGTAGGCATTTAACTCATACTCGACGTACCAGTCGTTCAGGGCCTTTTGCAGGACGAACGGCGCCGGATCCCGGTCAATGAACTCGGTACGGGTGGCGGCCTCGATCATCATCTGGTGGACCTGGGGCCAGGGGACGTCGTAACCGATGGTGATGGATGTGTGGAGGATGAGTCCGTGCTGCTCGGTCAGGGAGCTGTAGTTCATCACGCCCCCGTTCATTAGAATACCGTTCGGAATGGTCACCTCCTCATTCCGGATGGTCTTGATCCGGGTCACCAGTAGCGATTTCCCGATGACGTCGCCCGTGATGTCGTTGATCTTTACGCGATCACCGATAACGAATGGCCGCATATAGGTCAGGATCACGCCGGAGATGACGTTACCGATCACGCCGGCCGCACCGAGGGACAGCAGCAAACCGACGAAAACCGATACCCCCTGGAAGGCATCGGTTCCCGCGCCGGGTAGGTAAGGGAAAATGATTACGAGGGTGAAAATGATGATCAATACCCGCACCAGATTAAAGGTGGGGATCGCCCAGTCCGGATAGAAGTTTGTAAACGTCACCTGCCCCGACCCGATCTGCTGGGCAATGTATTTTAACCCACCGATGAGGTAGCGGGCGGCCACGATGATGATAACAATGAACAGGAAACTGGGCAGGAAACCGGTCACCCCGCTCCACAGAAATTGCAGGGGCTGTAGAACGTAGTCCATAAGTTGCTCCCCGAAGCCCCGTGTGTAATTGAGCTGGCTGAAGAGAAAGGGTAAATAGAGGTAGAGAAAAATGATCAGGACGGTGTAACGAAGCATCCGCAACAGAAACAAGAGAAGCTTCTTCTCCATCCGGGGGGTGATCAGCGAGAATCGCCTAACCAGTGCGATCCGGCTCACGACCAACTCCTGGTTCATGGCGCGCAGGCGGCGGCGGAGAATGTTGAACCCCTTGTTAACCCCCCAGAACACCGCTAAAAAGACGAGCAGGGCCAGGATAAACAGGGCAATGTCCACCAATATTCGCCGCAGGGAAGAATCGTTGTAGTCGTCAATCAGCGCCTGCCGGATGACGACCAGTCGCTGTTCCGCCATCTCATCCGCGGATTGGCCCCTGGCGTTAGCTTCCCGCACCGATATGCTGTTGATGATCTCGTCACCCAGCACCACCTGCGCCTCTCCTTCCACTACCACCACGCGAAGACTGTCGAACTGCCGCAACGGAAGCTTGGCCAGCCGCTGCAGGTTGCGTTGCACCTGATCCGCCCGCTGTGCAGGCGTAAAGGTGCCCATGTTGCTGGTGATGTAGAACAGAGTATCCTGGGCAAACACCACCGGTGCCGGTGCCGGCTGACCACTAAGGGAAAAGGACAGACAGGCCAGGAAAAAAAAGAGTACGCTACGTAGTTGCATCCCTTAAAAGTATTGGTTTTGCGGACTTTCCCGGCATAAACCTAACAGGGTATTGCCGAAAGACGGTAGTCATCTCTAAATGAATAAGTTGCCCGTTGCGGCAGAGCTAATCCGTACGGCAATATCACGGACGGCGAAAAGACGCTCTGCGGGTACCCGATGTCAGTCCAAGCCCGTAGCTTTGCAGTCTCGCAAAATCTTCCCCCATGAACCGTGACACCGTCGTCTTCGACCTCATTCAACAGGAACTCGAACGCCAGCGCCATGGCATTGAGTTAATTGCCTCCGAAAACTTCACCAGCGCCGCCGTTATGGAAGCCATGGGAAGCTGCCTGACCAACAAGTATGCGGAGGGCTATCCCGGCAAGCGTTACTACGGAGGCTGCGAGATCGTCGACCAGGTAGAGCAATTGGCCATTGACCGACTGTGTGAACTGTTCGGAGCTGAGTACGCCAATGTCCAGCCCCACTCCGGCGCCCAGGCCAACGCCGCGGTATTCCTGGCCTGTCTGCAACCGGGAGATAAAACGCTTGGATTCAGCCTGGCCCACGGCGGTCACCTGAGCCACGGTCACCCGGCCAACTTCAGCGGAAAAAACTACCAGGCTAACTTCTACGGCGTGGAAGAGGAAACCGGCCGCATCGATATGGATAAGGTAGCGGAAAAAGCGCGCGAGGTACAACCGAAACTCATTATCTGCGGTGCCTCGGCGTATAGCCGCGACTGGGATTACGTCCGCTTCCGTGAGATTGCCGATGAAGTCGGCGCACTGCTACTGGCCGATATCGCCCACCCCGCCGGCCTGATCGCCGCCGGTCTGCTCAACGATCCCCTCCCCCACTGTCACATCGTGACAAGTACCACGCATAAGACCCTGCGTGGACCGCGCGGTGGTATCATCATGCTGGGCAAGGATTTCGAAAATCCCTGGGGTCGCAAGACCAAGAAGGGCACCGTCATCAAGATGAGCAGCATCCTTAACAGCGCCGTTTTCCCGGGCATGCAGGGCGGTCCGCTGGAGCACGTCATCGCCGGCAAGGCGGTTGCCTTTGGCGAATGCCTGACCGATGGTTGGAAAGCGTACGGCAAGCAGGTTATCGCTAACGCCCGTGCCATGGCCGAAGCACTCGTCGAACGCGGCTACCACATCATCAGTGGCGGCACCGACAACCACAGCATGCTGATCGACCTGAGCAACAAGGACATTACCGGCCGGGATGCGGAGATCGCGCTGGGCAAGGCCGATATCACGCTGAACAAGAATATGGTTCCCTTCGACAAGAAGTCGGCCATGGTCACCAGCGGTATCCGCATCGGCACCGCGGCGGTCACCACCCGAGGATTCAGGGAGGAAGACTGCCGGAAAACCGTGGAATGGATTGACGAAGTCGTCAAAAATGTAGGTAATGACGCCGCCCTGGAACGGGTACGCGGTGAAGTCCACAACTACATGGAGCAGTTCCCCCTGTACTCCGGAGAACTGGTCGGATAGGTCCCGGAATCGCGCTGACGATGTAGTTAAATTCGCGGCGTCTATACGCCGGCAAGTAATCTCCCGTTTCAAAATGGACGGAAATATCAACTTTCCTATCTTCCGCTGAGCGGGAGATGACCTTTTTATGACCATCCATGGGGGGCACCATGGGGG
>JBASAV010000257.1:0-3379 GCA_049650785.1 Lewinella sp.
GAGAACGACAGTGTGGCCCGGGAGCTGATCGCTAAGCTCATTTCGGAGTGAGCGGGTTAAATGGTGGGTACAAATGACGGTTTGGGATGGTAACTTAGGTTCGCTCTGTCCTAATCTCGAGGCGCTGCACAACAGAACGCCCGGTGCGGATCGTTCCCTATACCGCTGACCACCACCCGCGCGTACACTTTCCCTCAGGGAGTTACGTATTCGGAATTTATATTTCGAATACTCCGGTGGGAAGAAGTGGTCCTGAACAAAATCTTACTCCCCATGGGCTCACGCCTCCGCTACGTTCTGTGTTTGCTTTCCACTCTTACCACTGCGTTGAGCGTCGCGCAGGAATCGCCGCCGCCACCGCAACCCACCAACGTTATCCTCCTCATCGGCGACGGAATGGGCATCGGCCAGGTGTCCACGGCCTTTTACTTCGGCGACGGCGAATCCCACTTCCAGCGCTTCGAGCGGATGGGCCTGGTCAACACGAGTAGTGCCAGTCACAAAGTGACCGACTCCGGCGCGGCGGCTACGGCCATGGCAACCGGCGTCCCATCCTACAACCGGGCCATATCGTACAACACCGATACGGTACCCGTCCCTACGCTGCTGGAACGGCTTCGGTACGACGAGGGCTACAAAACGGGCGTCGTGAGCCTGACCTCGATTACCCACGCGACAACCGCCAGTTTTTACGCCCATGCGCCCGACCGGGACCGGCACGAAGATATCGCCGCCCAACTGGCGACCTCCGGGGTGGACTTTTTTGCCGGTGGCGGACTCAACTACTTCACCCACCGGGAGGACGGCCGCAACCTATACCGCGAATTGGTACAAAAGGAATATCACCTGGATACCATCGGGTTGTCGCCGACAAACCTCCACCGGAAGAACGGGTACCTGCTGGCCCCCGAAGCCATGTCTACCAAGGCCGAGGGCCGGGAAAGCTTCCTGCCCGACGCCGCCCGCGTGGGGCTGGACTACTTCACGCGGCAGGAGGCCCCCTTCTTCTTTGTCCTGGAAGGGTCGTACCTCGACCGGGCGGGGCACGCACAGAACGATACCCTGCTGATGCAGGAGGTGGCGGACTTCGACGAGACGCTCGGTGTATTGCTGGATTACGTAGATGCGCACCCCAATACCCTGCTGGTGGTAGCCGGCAATCACGAAACCGGCGGCGTTAGCCTGACGAAGGGCTACGAGACATCGCTGCTCGGCCCGAGAAAGGAGATCCCCACGGAAGTGGCCGTTCGTTTTACCACCAATCAGCACACCGCGACGCTCGTCCCGATCTTCGCCAAGGGGGCCGGGGAAGAGCACTTTTCGGGTATTTATCCGAATTACGAGATCTACCATCGCCTGCTGAGGGCATTGGGGCATGAAGAGGAAAATGCGGCGCGGTAAGGCGATGGGCTATCTGGAAGAACATAGAATACAGGATGCGCAAAGCAACGTACGGGCATTCGCGTGGCTGAATTTTCTGCTGGCTTTTTGCCTCGTGGTGCCCGATATCGTCCGGTTTACCTTCGACTACCACCTGGCCGTCCTACTTATGCAGGGTGGCTTGGTACTGCTCTACCTCAGGTCTCGTCAGTTGCAGACGCGGGGGATGACGGTGGGCATCTTCGTCATCGTGTTGCTGACCACCCTGCACGAAGCGGGATTATGGGCTAGCCAGTTAGATGGGCTGATCCACGGTGGAGCAATTGGTGGAAAAGGGGCTCCGTTTGCTTTCGTCTTTCAGTCACCGCCCTATTTGTACCCCGTCATCCGCGTCGGTTCGCTCGGGCTCTTCATTCCGATCTTACGCACCTTGAGTCTTTCCGTTTGGGAGGGTGATGCGCGTATGGATAATCGCTAGCCGCCGAACCCGAGCGTGGTCTCGGCACTTCTGGTGGTAGCGGTCGGAATTCGACACGCTCTATCAGCAATATGGCAAACGACTGGCTTAATCTCTGGAACACCCGCTTCGCCGAATCCGGCTACGCATATGGTAACGAACCGAACGTATTCCTGGCCGAACAGCTACAACGGCTCACCCCCGGCACCATTCTCTTCGGCGCGGAGGGCGAAGGCCGCAACGCCGTCTATGCCGCTCAGCGGGGGTGGACGGTATCGGCCTTCGACATCAGTGAGGCGGGTCGCGGTAAGGCGTTGCAATTGGCGGCGGAGCGCGGGGTAAATATCGATTACCGGGTGGGCCACCTGCCGGAACTGGGTTTCTTCGCCGGGCAGTTCGACGCCGTAGCCCTCATCTACGCCCACTTTCCGCCGAGCGTACGCACGAATCTTCACGCGCTGCTGCATACCTACCTCAAACCCGGCGGCACCATCATCTTCGAGGGTTTTGGTCAGGAACACCTCTCCTACCGGGAGCGCAATCCGGCCGTGGGTGGACCCTACGACGAGCGGCTGCTATTCTCCACGGCGGAGTTGGAACGGGATTTTCCCGGCTACGACGTGGAGGAATTGAACGAACAAGCGGTCGAACTGCGGGAGGGGAAGTACCATAATGGCCTGGGATCGGTGGTCCGATTTTTGGGGCGGAAGCCGTTGTAACCGGCCGCCGGTACTAATCCGGTAAGGAATAGCCCAACGTCAGCAGGGCGAAGCGGCGTTGCTTATTAGTGAAGCCGAAGCCCTGATCAAGGGCGGTGAAGACGGTCTGACTGCTGTAGACCGGCCAGCCGAAGGCAAGTTGGAAGTACACGACCCGACCCTTCGTCCGGGCTCCCAGGGAGAGGTGGGAAGTATAGACGTTCTTCGACAGGTCCCCCCGAAAATTGGCGCTATTCATGAGTTCCACGAACAATCCACTCTGATTTTTCACGAGGCCCTTGCCCTTCTTCCAGCCATCGAAGAACACGCGGACAGGCACGCCCACGCCCAGCTGGTGCAGGGTGACATCGGAGCGCTCGGCGTTCGGTCCGCCGACATCCAGCCGGGTGGTTTCTTTAAACAGTCGCAGCCCGTACTCGAAGGAAAGCGGCTTACCGGCGCGGGAATAATGGCGCCGGAGCGCGGACAGCCCGAAGCTGAGATTCGATGATGCATGATCGACTACGTAGCCGTTATCGTACAGGTTGAGGCCCCGCTTATTCATCAGTATCGTAACGTCCGGGGCTATGGAGATGATGCTGTTTCTCTGTGCGACCAGGGGACTTCCGATCAGGACCAACAGGATGAAAAGGGCGGTTAAGCGCTTTGGGGTGTCCATTTTATGGGGCAGGTGAATAGGTAATCAGGTACGACAACCACCGGGTGGGCAGAGGTGGTGCCTAAGTAACGCAAGGATAGGTGATTTCATCTACGGGGGACGTCCGAAAAGGGGGGATGCAAAGCCCCTGCCGGGCTAAAATCTATCGTAAGAGCAATTAAAAAT